>NZ_CP071302.1:0-69600 GCF_017309645.1 Lactococcus sp. LG606 | reverse complement strand
GAAGATATTGGTAAAATTCTAGAAAAAATTCTTTCAGGAAAAATTTAAGGAGTAAAAAAGAAAAAAATGGAAAGCAAAATTGAGAAAGGAAAGTAGAAAGCATAAAGACAGAAATATTTAAAAGAGCAAAAATAAAATTTGATATTCTTAGAAAATAGAAAACACCTTACAGGCCTTGTCGCTTGTGAGGTGTTTTTTTGTTTAGATATACTATTCTTCAATTGTTTCCTTGAACAACTCCTTAATATAACTTACTTCCATTCCATAGGTTTCATCATAATATTCTCGAACACATTGTTTTTCAGTTTCATCAAGTGTATGTTCAAAGAATTTGTTATAAATTTCTTCTCCAAGTTCACTATAAATATCATCTGCTTCAGACATATCTCTATTGATTAAAGCCATTGCTTCATCAATATTATTTGTCAGATGCCCTTCTCCTGCTTGATATACGATTTCTTTTTCATCGAAGAGAGATAATTCATTGACCGTAAGACTTATGATGTCTCCTGCACTGTTATCTATTTCAATAAGTTCATCATTATCCCAAACTTGTTCATAATTGAATGGAGATGATAGCTTAAACATTAAGTCTTGATAGTAGATAATGTCGCTTGCCAACCAAGCATATTTTAAACCATTCTATTCAAGAAAATATTCAGCACTTTCTTCATCTGCTTCTTCTACTGTAGTAAGGTATTTCTCATAAGTTTCTTTACTCAATCGCTCTTGTAGAGGATAGCTCACTCCTGACTCTTCAAGAGAAGTTTTATCTGAGCCTTGTTCTTCAAACAGTGCGAGATATTCAGCTTTGTCACCTCCGTATTCTTTCACCATTTTAACATCAGAGATTGCGAACTTCAGCAACTCTTTTTTGACCTTATCTTGCTCGAAGAAAGCTAATAATTCTTGTTCCATTGCTTTCGATAGTTTTTTATTTTCGTTCATTTCATTCTTCTCTATCCATTTTTCTTTATATATTAATTATAACATTACGAGTTAACGTCGTCAACTCATATACTCAATTAATTTGCTTTTTTACTTCCCCTGAAGTACAGAAAAACTGCAAGTCTTGATGGCTTGCAGCATATATTTTTGATATAATAGTGAGGTAGAAGTTTAATAGACGGTGGCTCTTGAAAGTGGGTGATGCTTATGAATGTAAGTACAAAATCCAACAGAAAGGAGCGCTCTTATGATGGCTGTAGCAATGTTAGTGACTGCAATTTGTAGTTTTCTAATCAGTTTGCTTACGTTTGTCATCTTGTTGATTGAAAAAATCACAAAAAAATAAGAACCGTCTCAACTTTGGCTAGTTAACGGTTCTTGAACTAAATACTGCCACCGACTTTTACTCGGCTACATGGGACTTGTTTGCAGCAAGTCCTTTTTTCTTTACTTCTATTATATCACACTTGTCGTTTTTCTCAAATTTTTACCTCAATAATATATTTTACTTAGATATTCTGCTTAGGCCGTAATTAATTGAACCACTGAGAGTTTAAAAATTCATCCCAAACATAGGGGACACTAGATATTTTTGGTTCTTCATCAATAATTATTTCTTGTATTGTTCCTTCTCCTTCTTTGAGAATATAGGATTTCCATTGAGCTTTATTTTCTTCGAATCGGTCAATTGTTGTAAACCAATAAAAAGGAAATTCTAATTCATTTTTTTCTACTTTTTTTTCTACCCTTATTTCGAATCTTCTAATCGAATTTTCTATACGATTTTGGTTACTATCAGAATCCCATAAAATGAGTACTTCAGGTTTATCACTATCTATATATTGATTGGGAATAAGATGGCTACGATCATAGCTGTTTTCAGGATGTTTAACAACTATCCTACTATTTTCTATATAAGCATCTATTGGGCGAATAGAAATACAAATTTTTCTTTGTTTCAATTTTTTTCTATATTCCCTTTTTTTTTCTGTAATTAATGCTGCAGCTTGTACAGTGCTTTCATCCTGAAAAACTAATATTTTATTTGGAAGAATATTAATTTCTTTACTTATAATTTTTTCTTTAGTAATCTTGCTATTTATTTTAAGTATATTACTCAAGTCATCTCCTAAGGTATCATTCATAATTTAATCCAGCACTTCTATTTTAATTCAAAATCACCAAAAAGTATAGTGTTCAGAAAACCTCCATTTTCTGGACACTTTTTATTTTCTGCAAATTTCGTCAATATCTTTTATATTTTGTGTTCATTAACCCATAAATTAATCTATGTTCATTTATATATATTACTTTAAGTTATGGTACAATTGAACTAACGGAGGTACAGAAATTTGAATATTGGATATGCACGAGTTTCAACTGGACTACAAAATTTAGATTTACAAAAAGATAGTCTTGGAAAATATGGTTGTGAGAAAATATTTACTGATCACATGTCTGGAAGTAAAAAAGATAGACCTGGTTTAAAATCAGCAATAGAATTTTCTCGTCCTGGTGATACAATTGTTGTTTGGCGATTAGATCGTCTAGGAAGAAATATGGAAGATTTAATCGGCATAGTAAACTCTCTTAATGATAAAGGAGTGAGTTTCCATAGTTTGCAAGAAAATATCACGATGGATAAATCAAGCTCTACTGGACAGCTCATGTTCCATTTGTTCGCTGCATTTGCGGAATTTGAACGTAATCTTATTCTCGAACGTTCGGCTGCAGGAAGAGCTGCGGCACGTGCAAGAGGACGACTAGGTGGTCGTCCTGAGAAATTCTCTGATAAAGATATAGAACTACTTAAAACACTGGTAAATAGTGGAACCCCAATAAAAAATATTGCGGAGTCTTGGGGTGTATCTCGAACAACAATTTATAGATATATCAATAAATAGGAAAAAATTAAACATGAGTTATACATTAGCTATTAAACAAATAAAACAACCTCGAGGAGGATATATTTCTTCAAAGTTATTTTCTCCCAATGAATATGATATTATTGAATCTTTAATTGAAATTGAAAACCCTCGCCACTCTTCAGACTTAGCAACTACTATTGAAAATCTATCTTATTGGTTATCTGGAATAAATATTTTCAAAATCTGGAGAAATATTCCTTTAAATTACAAATCTTTAAATAGCTTATCAATATTAATTCATTCATCTGATATAAATAGTGAAGTGATTAGAGCAGCTCATAATCTTTCAGTCTTAGACTTAGATTATGAACTTACGGATAATGAAATAACATATATTAAAATTCTTACAAATAGAACAATAGAATTCCTATGCTCTATTAATCCTATTTCTTTCGCAAAACCTTTTTTCAGTTGGGAGACTGTTAATAATAGAGCTAAAAACAGCCACTCTATAACTGCAGAAGGTGAAATCGACTTTATGACGGAAGATACCATTTGGGATATCAAAGTTTATAAATCAAGTCCGTTAAACGCTCAAAATAAATTACAAGTCATAACATATTATCTGGCTGGTCTACATTCAGATCAATCACATATTTTTAAAAGGATTAAATATTTGGGCATATATAATCCTAAGTCAAATATTTCATACAGGTTGCCAATATCTTCTATTACTAATAGTATTGTTGAGGAAATAGAAAAAAATTTAAAGGAAATATATATTATCCCTAAAAATAATGATTTAAAGATTTTTGTAACTGACTATGAAAACGGACTATCGGCTTCTATCAACAATAGAATTAATGAGCTAAAAAAACTAATAGAATACTTTGAAGGTAAAAAAACAACTCATAGCCAAGATTATATTAACGAGTTGAATTACCTTATGAACTTTGCAAATCTAATAAAAGAGTATTTTGTAAAGATAAATCATAGCTAATTTCAGAATAACAATGATTATAAACTTAAGAATTCCATAGCTTTATAATCAATTTTCCATTTAACACTTTCTCATATTTTTACTGTCATCATTAATTAAAAAAAATACTCAAATTACAAAATTTGAGTATTTTTTTATTTTATATTATTTAACATATCCAATATTTCTTGGTTGGGTAACATTGTTATTTTTCCTAATTTTGACGAAACATTAAAAATATCTTGATTATATTTTAAAACGATCTCTTCAGCTATTTCATTAAGTTTTTCGTCAATTATATACAGGAGCTCATTTTTTAATATTGCGGTATTACCAATTTCATTTTCTTCAAATATATTATCATTAACATTAAAAGTTAATAGTTTTTCTTCCGAAAATTTTTCATCATGATTTGATAATAAATGAATCAATTGTTTAAAGTTGGGATGAGCTATTGCACATGTATCTTTGTACTGAAAATATATTTTTGTATTATTCTTCCCTTCAAGTTGCTCAAATGAGAGATCTGCCTTTTCCTTAACTTGCTTTTCTTTTCTTTCTATGTATAGTTCATAGTTCTTTCCCAATATATTTTCGAATGATTCATATTCTTTAGTTATATAGAAGTACTTAGTATATGCAATATAGATTGTGTTCTCTATCAATGTTTTACATAGAATCATTGATGCTGTCACATTCTTAGAACTTTCCAGAGCTACCAATCCCTTTAATACATCTTTTGTATTGATTAGCAACATTTTTAAAACCATCCTTATAGTATCTATTTTTTTTTGCTCATCTTGGTCAACAATTTTAAAAGGAATTGGCAAATCATCAAATGGCAGCCAACTATTTATTTTATCTTGCTGTGCTTGTATGTATTTCTCTACTTGTTCCAATGTATCTACTTTAGCGTACATAAAAAATCCTTTATCTTTTTTGTCATTTGTTTTGCTTAAACTTCGGAGGTATATAGCTATTATATAATGGATAGAACAACTTCATATAATCTACACCCCTATCAAAAGAAGTTGAATTGTTTGAGTTAAAATTCAACACCCCCTTCTCAAACTTTGTCTGTCGCTCTGATTGAATGGCTTCTTCTACTTCTAAGAGCTGCTGTGATGGATGCTAGCCTTTATTAAATCAATTGGAAAATTGCCTGCCACAAGTCTTGTAGTCTTCTTAGTATCGCTGCTTTAGTTGTGACCTTTTAATCCAGTAATAATTGATTGTGCTTATTTTCTCGTTATCGTTGTTAGTGTTCCTGTGAACACAAAATGTTCATCTTTCAGCATTCACTCTACCTCACATTCTTTTGACTGAAGTCAATGCTCAACTTATGTGACCTTTTATAAATCCCATTATAGCAGAAACTGAAAATTAACCTTTGTAGTATACTCTAGTGTCCAAAAATAAAATAAGGGAGTAACTTTCTCTAACCAAAAGTTACTCCCTTATTTTATTTTGTTATCACTGTTGAATCATCATTTATAAGTGAACGTAAAAGATAATAGATACCCAAAAACAGAAAGAAAAATAACGGTAATACACGGAGTAAAACAAACGGAGTTTCAAAAATGAACGCTTTCCAAAACCACATACCCTCCATTTCCCATAAACCTTGGGTAAAATACCATGATTTAAAGTTCAATATCTTATCCAAATTCCAAGAATTACTACTAAAAAAAATAAAGAAATACAATAAAAATAAAGTTCCATAAGTGTAACCATATTTTACATATCTTTTCTTTACACTTTCTTGAGAATCAGTGTCAGAAAATATGTCCCTTGTTACATCAGGATATTCTTGCTGAAAATACTGAGCGCCACCAAAACGACTTCCCTTTATTAGTTTCCAACCACTATCAGAAAACAATGTTACATAATCTTCATATTTTACTTTTCCCATACTTTTTTCTCTAAAATCAAGGCGTACATAAGGAATAAACGTTTCTTTACTAGCCAATTTTTCAAAAGTATATATAGGCACCACTGAACTAACAGAAACTAACCTATAACCTTCTTCTTGTATAGAATTAATCCATTCTTCTTCTTTTTTTAAGGATAAGAAAATTCTAAATTTTTTCATGTTATCCCCTCCTAATATCCAAAATCAGAAGATAGCTTAATCAAACTTCCTAGACGATCTATTTCTAGTCTTAAAACTTCTTCTCCCAGATCAGTAATTTTGTAAACTCTTCTTCTTTTTTCCCTACTTGGAATTTCTTCTATCCAATTAAGTTTAAGTAAATTTTCAATCGCTCCGTACATAGTTCCAGCAGCTACCTTAACTGATCCCTCACTTAACTTATCAATTTCTTGAATAATAGCATATCCATGAGCAGGTGCAGTTAAAACTAACAGAATATAAAAAGTTGTTTCAGTTAAAGGTAAATATGGATTTCTAATCATATAAAGACACTCCTCTTAATATACAGTCCTATTGTATAAAGTGTTACTATATACATAGTAACTGTATACATAAAAAAAGTCAAGTATTAGAAAAAAGTTCAAAAGATCAAGTGTGCGCTTCGCTCCCACTCCCCTCGACGTTTTAGTAGCCTTTCCCTCACTTCCTTTATTATTTTTCATTTTTTTAAACTATTTAATACTAATGTCTTTTATAATAGCTTTTCATATATTATATAATCAATCTTTATAAGTCCTTTTATAAATTTCTTTTCTACCATTTTCGATAAATTCCTGTTTAATATTTTTAATTCCATAAACAATAGTTTCAATAGGATAATATTCTTCAACTATATCTTGATATTCTTTTGCTTTCTCAATATCTATATTTCCATACATTCTTAATATATCTTCTCCAAAATTTGTTCCTATTTCTTCTTCACTATCTTCAAGTAAGTATATAAAATCACAATATTCATCTATAATTCCAGAATCTCCAAAATCAATTATTCCAGTTAATCTATTATTGCCATCTAACAATAGATGATTACAACTAAAATCATTATGGCATAAACACTTTTTACCCTCAAAAACTGTTGTTGCATTTAGTCTTTCCATAAAACTTTCTATATAATCTTTTTCTATATCAGTTAAATCATTATAAATAGTTTCACGCAACAATATATACTCTTCTAATACATTTTGTTTATTATCAATAGTACATTCACTAATATCTGTATAATCTAAACCGTGCATTTGTCTTAAAAAACTGGCAATATCTCGTTTTAACAAATTTTGTTCTTCTTCTGACATAGTAGAATAAATTTCTGGTGTTAAAAAAGTTCCTTTAATTTCTTTATAACCTAGTATAGATAATTCATCACTAATATACGAATATTCAATATTAGGAATTTTTACATTAGTTTCTAAATTTGTATTTAAAAAATTATATATTGCTTTTTCTTTTGCATAACCTTTTTTCTTATTAGTACTAAATTTTGTTTTAAAAATGTATTCATTATTAACTAAATATGCCACACTATCATAACCACTACCGATTATTTCAATACTATCTACTTTGAAATTATCAAAGTAATGCTCAATTAAATATTTCATTGCCTTAACATTTGTGGCATTATCATCATATCTATATTCCATTAAATAACAATCTTCTTTTTTGCCCTCGTGTAATTCATGTTCTGGCAAATCTTCAATAATTCTAAAACCAGATTTTTGGTATGCCCTTATTGCTCTTGGATTATTTTTATGAGGGTCTAAAATAACTGCATTAGCATTTCTTTCTTTTTTCAAAAATTCAAAAATCAATTTAATATATCTTGTACCAATTCCTTTACTCCAATAATTTGGCTCTCCTATAAATTGATCCATACCATAGACTATCTCATCAGTTTTTGGATAATGATAATCAGTATATAACTCATCATACATTTTATATATTTGTCCATATCCAATAGGAACATTGTTATATTCAATAATTACTCTAAAAACTTCATCTTCCCAAGGCTCTGTATAATGTTTTTTTAATGATTCTAATGTATATTTTTTATCTCTACCACCATAAAATTCTAATACTCTTTCATCAGTTAACCATTTTAACATCAAAGGAAAATCATCATCTATTAAAGTTCTTATACATATTTCATTTTCAACTATATTCATTTATTTATCACCTTTTTCATAATCATATACATATACTATTTCATCTTTATAATCATTTTTACCACCTAATTTTTCATATACATGGCAAGCTCTAGGATTACCTTTATCAGTTATTAAAAACATTTCAGAACAACCAATCTCTTTAGAATATTCCTTAATAAAAGATAATAATTTTGAACCATAACCTTTGTCTTGATAGTTAGGTAACATTCCTATTGAGTGTAAATAAAACATTGTTTTTCCATCAGGTCTTAAAAGTGTATAGCAATATACAAATCCTATAATTTTATTATTTTCTTTAGCTATAAACCCAAATGAACTGGTATCATTAAGAAATCCTTTTAAATTATCAATATCAAAAACCATATTATCATCAATTAAAACTTCTTCCATAAACTCAGTCAAGTCCAGACTCCTGTTTATGTAAATATTTTGCACGTTTTCCATTTAATTATATCGTTACACCTTGTAAATCACAAGTGATTAATCACAAATCACTTGTGATTAGTGATTGTTATTGGTGTTGCCTAGAACGATTCTAAGCACATGTTTAATTTTAAAGTGGGCAATTATCTTTAAAATGTCCTACAATGATTCAATAAAAGCATGGCTGCTAGTGAAACTTGCGACCATGCTTTTAAAAATACTTAATGGGGTCCCGAGCGCTTTAGCTCCTTGGAAGCTGTCAGTAGTATACCTAATAATTTATCTACATTCCCTTTAGTAACGTGTAACTTTCCAAATTTACAAAAGCGACTCATAGAATTATTTCCTCCCGTTAAATAATAGATAACTATTAAAAATAGACAATACTTGCTCATAAGTAACGGTACTTAAATTGTTTACTTTGGCGTGTTTCATTGCTTGATGAAACTGATTTTTAGTAAACAGTTGACGATATTCTCGATTGACCCATTTTGAAACAAAGTACGTATATAGCTTCCAATATTTATCTGGAACATCTGTGGTATGGCGGGTAAGTTTTATTAAGACACTGTTTACTTTTGGTTTAGGATGAAAGCATTCCGCTGGCAGCTTAAGCAATTGCTGAATCGAGACTTGAGTGTGCAAGAGCAACCCTAGTGTTCGGTGAATATCCAAGGTACGCTTGTAGAATCCTTCTTCAACAATCAGATAGATGTCAGACGCATGGCTTTCAAAAACCACTTTTTTAATAATTTGTGTGCTTAAATGGTAAGGAATATTCCCAACAATTTTATACCTCTGTTTGTTAGGGAATTGAAACTGTAGAATATCTTGGTGAATTAAAGTGACACGAATGTTCAGTTTTAATTTTTCTGACGATAAGTTGAATAGATGACTGTCTAATTCAATAGACGTTACCTGTTTACTTATTTTAGCCAGTTTCGTCGTTAAATGCCCTTTACCTGTTCCAATTTCGTAAACGGTATCGGTTTCTTTTAAATTCAATTGTTTTATTATTTGGTTGAGTACTTTTTCACTCGTTAAAAAGTTTTGAGAATATTTTATATTTTTGTTCATGTAATCACTCCTGAAGTGATTACATCTATAAATAAATACAGAAGTTAAACGATTTGTTTGTAATTTTAGTTATCTGTTTAAAAAGTCATAAGATTAGTCACTGGTAGGAATTAATCTAACGTATTTATTTATCTACGTAATCACTGTTTTTAGTCTGTTTCAAAACAGTAGATGTTTTATCTACATTACGCATTTGGAATACCAACATGACGAATCCCTCCTTCTTAATTACAAATTTTTAGCATCTAATTTAACTTCAATTCCTATTATACAAAATTTTAAGATAATGCACTATCAACACACTCTTAAGTTTGCTTCTAAGTCTTATTTCCATAACTTTAGGGTTAACCATACGCAAGACCAATCACTCTCGGACAATACTCATGATTTTAATGATAAAATCCATGTTAAACCCATAGATAAGAAATACACCTGCAATAACCGTTACCTGTTTGTGCCAATTTAAAAATGCACCACTTTTTTATAATTAAAACGGTTGAAAACTGTACCACTAATAACTCACAATAGAGAGATGTCACCGTCAAGTTAAATGTACAAAATAACAGCGAAATTTTTAAATCTATTTCTGGTTCTGTTGCAAAGTTTTAAATCTACTATCAAATAAGGTAGAATAATAGAAAAAGATAGCAGGAGGAATGACGATGAATCATTTTAAAGGAAAGCAATTTCAGCAGGATGTGATTATTGTAGCCGTGGGCTACTATCTTCGTTATAACCTTAGCTATCGTGAAGTTCAAGAAATCTTATATGATCGTGGCATTAACGTTTCTCATACGACGATTTATCGTTGGGTGCAAGAATATGGCAAACTACTCTATCAAATTTGGAAAAAGAAAAATAAAAAATCCTTTTATTCATGGAAAATGGATGAAACGTACATCAAAATTAAAGGAAAATGGCATTATTTGTATCGAGCCATCGATGCAGATGGTTTAACCTTGGATATTTGGTTACGTAAAAAACGGGACACACAAGCAGCCTATGCTTTTCTTAAGCGGTTAGTGAAGCAGTTTGATGAACCGAAGGTTGTAGTCACAGATAAAGCCCCCTCTATTACAAGTGCCTTTAAGAAACTAAAAGAATACGGCTTTTATCAAGGGACAGAACATCGTACCATTAAATACCTGAATAATTTGATTGAACAAGACCATCGTCCAGTAAAGAGACGCAATAAATTCTATCGAAGTTTACGCACTGCCTCTACCACGATTAAAGGTATGGAAGCCATCCGAGGATTATATAAGAAAACCCGAAAAGAAGGCACTCTCTTCGGGTTTTCGGTCTGTACTGAAATCAAGGTATTATTGGGAATCCCAGCTTAAATCATAGATACCGTAAGGGATTTTATTCTTTATTTAAAACTTTGCAACAGAACCAATTTAGCAGTAGGAAAGACATTTTTAGTTAATTGAAAGTAAGCAGCATTCATATCTGTTACTAAAAATTTAACTTT
This sequence comes from Lactococcus sp. LG606, assembly GCF_017309645.1. NCBI lineage: Bacteria > Bacillati > Bacillota > Bacilli > Lactobacillales > Streptococcaceae > Lactococcus > Lactococcus sp. LG606. The sequence continues at coordinate 58,736 of NZ_CP071302.1, read as the reverse complement.
TTCCCTTTCCTCCAACGGAGAGCGATTGAAGTAAGGGATTATTTTATCTAATTTCCTACTAGGTAAAATATCTACTAATTCACCTGTTTCTCCATCAGCACATATGAAGCTCATTTTATCTTCATAACTAGCGTGAGATCTAAACTCATCTACCATTAAAACTTCTGGAAAACTCCGTGGTTTAAGTTGTTGCGGGAGTTGTGATTCAACTGACTTAAGAACTCTTAAAACTGTAGTTAATGAAACGTGGCATTGTTTAGCTATAAATGTCATAGAGATTTTCTCAGTTAATAATTCTAAAATTTTCAAAGTAATAAATTTACTGATATGACAGTTTTTTTCAACAATAGAACACTGTGCCGTCCAATTGTGCGAACAGCTTTTACAATGGAATCGTTGTTTCTTCAGTTTTAAAATAGTGGGCATATTTTGATAAGAATCTAACTGAATAGTTACTTCCTTTTTTCCATTTCTAACAACTACACTTTTCCCTTCATTATCAACAATAGTTGAACCACAGTTCCTACAAGCCGAAGGCATGGGAGAATAGACTCCAAAGATAACTAAAGTGTTCTTCCCTTTAATTTTATATTCCTCCGTATTTGTTAAATCTAAATGTTCATCTGTAATTCGTAGCATTTTTTTGATATGATTATTCAAGACATGTCGTCCTTTCTATCTTAGATTTTTGGTCGTACTTAAATTTTACTAGATAGACGACATGTTTTATATTTAAATAAACTAAAAAAGGACTGATGAATCAAAATTTGATTCATCAGTCCTTTAAATTATAGAGCCTCGTCACTGCTGATACTTCTTTTTCAGCTAACTTGTTTTCAACTAAAACTTTAAAGTCTTGATTGCTCTTAATTTTAGTTTTAACAACTGGCTCACCTTTTGCCTGTACAGGCTCTACTTGGCGATTTGAAGCAATTAATTCATTAAAAGTTTCAGTAATAGCCCCACTTGAGCGATAACTTTTTTGTAAGTGGTATGTCTCTATTTTATTATGATAACCTTTAAGAATCTCTTCCATTTCAGAGTTCAAAACTTGGAGAAGTTTTCCTTCTCCAAAGTACCATCTTTTAACGGAATCTATGGTGATTGATCGACTACTCTCATTTTCTTCTGAACTAAAAGAAGCTTATGACATTTTCCATTTATTAATGTATCACTTTAGAAACAAAGATGACCGTTCCTTTTTCGAACTATTGAAAAATCTACCTGATAGCTTGGATACACAATTTAGAGATAAAATAGAAAATCTGATTTCCTATGAAGAAGGTATTAGAAACGCTCTTAAATAATACTTTTTAATATATTGCAAATACTCATTAGCACTTTTCTGTATCTCTTCGCCCTTCATATCCGAATTAGCACCGTAAAGTACAAACTCTGGTACATATTCAGCATGAATCTATGCACATAAAGATTTGAATGGTGTTAACATCTGGGTTAATGTATGCTTGTTTTTACCCATACTTGTAAATTCACCTTTTTTTACGCCAGCTGATATAGCTAATCCTAATTTTCGATTATAAAATATTCTTTTACCCTTTGATCCGTAAGCCCATCCATATATAATCACTTCATCGATCCATTTTTTTAATAATGAAGGAGAACTATACCAATATAATGGAAATTGAAAAATAATATTATCATGATTTTCAACTAATTCCTGCTCTCTTTTTACATTTATAATAAAATCAGGATACTCTCTATAAAGATCATGAATGGTAATTTCGTTTGAATAAGACGCTGCTTTTTCTACCCAAACTTTATTGATTCGAGAATTTGGCATATCTGGGTGAGAAACGATCACCAATGTTTTCATTGTTTCATCCTTAACATACTCAACTTTCGCACCAATAAAACAGTGTACGAAAGTTGAGTTACTTAAAAGTATTCTATTCTAAGAAATTCAAATTTGCGTGATTCCTAAGCTATTTATTTACAGCTTAAACTATAGAAGATGAACTAAACAATAACTAATCTTTACATAACTAAGTTATTACCCACGCTTTTTTAAACCTAATCCAGCTATTAAGGCAATGAGTATTGCCCCTGTAGCTGCAAGGAACGCATCTGAGTAGGACATAGCGTCCAATATATATAATGGATTTATCGGCTCAGTAGCATCACGTCGAGCGGATAATAATGCTCCAATCATACCTGCTCCAGTTCCTGCTCCAAGGTACAAAGCACCTTGGAAAATCCCCATTCCGACACCAACCTTGTCTGCATCGAGTGCACTTACTGCGGCGTTATTTGCGGGAGAATTCGTGAATGCAAAAGCAATCCCTACTCCGAGGACCCCCACGGAAACTAACAGAGGTGAAGCACCAGATGCATAGGTGGACAAGAATAAGGTAGACAGCCCCATCAGAGTCATCCCAGTAATTATCAGACGTTTATCCCCAAATCGATCAGAAAGACGGCCAACGAAGGGAGATAAGATTGCAACAGCCACACCACCTGGCAACAATATCATTCCAGCCTGTCCAGAAGAGAGTCCATTCACCTCAATGACTAGTAATGGGACGAACACAAGAACAGCGAAATAAGCAAACATCGAAAAAAATGCAATTATGACCGTATTGACATAATCCTTGTTATTGAACAGGACAGGTGGTACAAATGGATTTTCTGCGGTAACAATTCTCCAAATAAATCCCACCAAAGCTACAACAGAACCAATTAGGCTAGTTAACGATGAGAACGAAGAAAAACCAGAAGTTTCTCCTTGAGTGATGCCAAAAAGGAGTAATCCTACTGTGAGGCCGAGGAATAAACCACCAATGAAATCAAAGTTCTTATTGCTTCCTACGGATTCTGCCGGTTTAATTGTCGGTAACGCGTAGTAGGCACCAATAACAATCATAATGGCTAACAAAAATGTGAACCAAAACAAGGCATTCCACCCTAAATATTGACCAACTACTCCACCAAATATTGGACCAGCAGCAGTTCCAACACCAATACTTCCTGCGATAATTCCCAAAGCTCCCCCACGTTTTCCTTGTGGGAAAACCTTCGAAATTGCAATGACTGATAGAACTGGAATTGCGGACATCCCAGCACCCTGAACCATTCTTCCCAAAACCAACAATGGGAGGTTCGGGGCAATTGCACATAAAAGACTACCACTTGCCAGAATCATAATGTCAAAGATATATAGCTTTCGTAACTCAAAAAAGTCTGAGATTCGACCATAAATCGGAACTCCAATCGCAAGAACAAGTGCAATACCACTAACTATCCAACTCACTTGAGATTTCGAAACTTCTAAATCTTTGCTTATTAGTGGAAGTACGGGATTGACTGAATCAGACGTAATTGCACCTACAAGTACAGATAGGGAGAGTACCATCATTAAAAGCCTAGTAGAACCCCTTTTTTCAGATTGAATCATTTCTTTAGATTTACTATCCTTTTTCATTTTATTTCCTCCTAAAATATATTGTGATTTTAGGAGGCTAAATCCACTGCTTTCACCATAAACCTCACCTCATATCTATTTATATTGTAAAACCAAATCAACGAACTCACCATATTTCTACAGCATGATTAAAGATTCGGTTCTCCAAACTAACTGAACTGATCAAACAAAAAAAAGGCACCAGTTTAACAACCGGTGCCTAATCATTCGTATGCATTTTTACAAATGCAATAGATTCATAAATTTTTGCCCATTATATAAAAGGAGGCAAAAAGTTTTCCGGTAGTGTTTCCATTTTTTGTTTTTGTGAAAAAGGACATACTGATCCCGTTGTACCTAAATCCCCTGAAACTTTTACATGCTTTCTAAACTCGACATTAATGAAATCAATTCCCATTACTTTTTGCCTCCTTTCTCATATTGTGATAATAACACAATAATGGCTCTTTGTCAAATCGGACTGATGAGTCGGATATATAAGATGATAAACTTGAGATTACTCTCAGATTTATCATCTTTTTTAGTTATTTAATTTTAATAAGGCCGTTTATCAAGAAAATTCTTATACGCATATTGGTTCTGTTGCAAAGTTTTAAATCTACTATCAAATAAGGTAGAATAATAGAAAAAGATAGCAGGAGGAATGACGATGAATCATTTTAAAGGAAAGCAATTTCAGCAGGATGTGATTATTGTAGCCGTGGGCTACTATCTTCGTTATAACCTTAGCTATCGTGAAGTTCAAGAAATCTTATATGATCGTGGCATTAACGTTTCTCATACGACGATTTATCGTTGGGTGCAAGAATATGGCAAACTACTCTATCAAATTTGGAAAAAGAAAAATAAAAAATCCTTTTATTCATGGAAAATGGATGAAACGTACATCAAAATTAAAGGAAAATGGCATTATTTGTATCGAGCCATCGATGCAGATGGTTTAACCTTGGATATTTGGTTACGTAAAAAACGGGACACACAAGCAGCCTATGCTTTTCTTAAGCGGTTAGTGAAGCAGTTTGATGAACCGAAGGTTGTAGTCACAGATAAAGCCCCCTCTATTACAAGTGCCTTTAAGAAACTAAAAGAATACGGCTTTTATCAAGGGACAGAACATCGTACCATTAAATACCTGAATAATTTGATTGAACAAGACCATCGTCCAGTAAAGAGACGCAATAAATTCTATCGAAGTTTACGCACTGCCTCTACCACGATTAAAGGTATGGAAGCCATCCGAGGATTATATAAGAAAACCCGAAAAGAAGGCACTCTCTTCGGGTTTTCGGTCTGTACTGAAATCAAGGTATTATTGGGAATCCCAGCTTAAATCATAGATACCGTAAGGGATTTTATTCTTTATTTAAAACTTTGCAACAGAACCGATAATAAAAACCGCTATGCGGCAAACTCAAAAGGTCTTCACATAGCGATTATATCTAATAAAAATTCATTAATTTTTTTACATTTTCAACAACCAGAATGTATCATTAACACTTTTACATCCTTATTGCATAACTCAAAAATTACATAACTTCCAATTCTCTCATCAACTGTTCCCATTCATTAAAATAATTACCCTGACACCTTTTAACATCATCAATTGATTTTTGTATTTCCGTCAGTACTATATAATCAGAAGAATTGTTTGGTTCAGAAATGATTTTATTCAATCTTTCTAATTCTTCATCATATTGATTTATTAACACTTCAAGCTTTTCAATTCGTTTCTCCTTCTTAACCTTCTCCTTCTCAATGGAGTTACGATCGCCTTTTACTGTGTTATTTTTCTCTACTTTCTGCTCAACTTTAATGTTATTAAATGGCTTTTCAGAATTCATCCTTTTTTTCTCGTACTCACCATAAGTAGATTGTACAAACTCTACACCATCCTTATCAAAAACAAGTAATCTGTCAGCAATCTTATTAGTAAAATATCTATCATGTGACACAAAAATAATTGTACCTTGATAACTGCATAAGATATTCTCTAAATTCTCTTTTCCAATAATATCCATGTGGTTTGTCGGTTCATCTAAGATTAAAACATTAGTACGTTTATATAATAATTTACATAATGTCAATCTAACCTTTTCTCCACCTGACAAAGAGGACACCGGTCTAAAAACATCATCTCCACTAAACTGAAATGAGCCAAGAGCAGTTCTGACCTCTGTGTCATTTAGCTCAGGGTATTCGCTTTGAAAAATTTCGAATAGTGTATCATCTCCACTGATTTGAGCAAGCTGTTGGTCAAAATAGCTAATTTCAACATTGTATCCGAATTTAAAATCTCCAGACAATGCTGCCACACCACCCATAAGTGTTTTAAGCAACGTGGATTTACCAATACCATTACTCCCAACAATTCCAAGCTTCTGTCCCCTTTCAAGGTTGAAATTAACCTTTGCAAGAGGAGTATCATAGCCTATCACAAGTTCTGAAGCACTTAATACTTGCCTTGAACTACTGATTCTCGGTTGAAATTTAGACATATAAGTTTTTGTATCGTATTGGTCTGGTGCATTTAATATTTGCATACGCTGTAATAATTTAATTTTAGATTGCACCATTTTAGCTTTCGTAGGTTTATAACGAAAACGTTCAATCAAGCGTGTAATCCTTTCAATTTCTATCTGTTGCAAGTCGTAATCTTTTTGCTGTTTGATATGATTTTCTCGTTTTTGCTCCTCAAAGGCTGAATAATTACCTTTATAACATTTGGTCTCTCCCCATTCGATTTCATAAACCTTATCCACAATTCGATTAAGAAACATTCTATCATGGGAAATAATAACCAATGTAGATTTATAACTTCTCAAATAACTCTCCAACCATTGTATTGTTTCTATATCAAGGTGGTTAGTAGGTTCATCAAGTAATAGAATGTCTGGCTTTGTTAAAAGTATTTTTATAAAAGCTATCTTAGTTCGCTGACCACCTGAAAATTCAGAAATGGGTTTTTTATAATCTGCTTCAGTAAAACCCATACTACGAATCATCGTTTCATATTCTTTTTGGTAGGTTAGACCTCCAAGAGCCATATACCTTTCACTGATATCAGAGTATTCATTGATGATTTTATCATCATATTGATTCTCCATTTTATCTATCAGCTGTTTCATCTTGTTTTCCATATCAATAAGCGTCTTAAATACCGTACGGACTTCATCCACCATTGATATACTTTCATCTTCAAAAGGCATCTGTCTTAAATAGCTAATATAAGGGTTACCGGTCTTTATTACTTGAAACTCACTTTCACCAGTTCCTTCTTCTAATTCAATTTCGCCTATAATAGCTTTTAGCAAGGTTGTTTTTCCACATCCATTTCTACCAACAATAGCAATCTTTTCATTATCATTGATTTCAATACCGATGTTTTCCAACACCATATTACCATCATAGTAAACGGCACCATTAATTATTTTGTATTGCATTTTCATATCCTCCTTTGCGTTAGTACTAGCAATTGCAAAGGTGGCTTTGGACAATAATTATTCTACTCCATGTAAAGCTTGTCACAGCCACCTATACATGGAGTTCTTTAAATGTTACTATAGTTGTAGATTTCATTTGCTTCTACCTCCTATCGATTATTAATATAATTCAATTGCCACCTTATTGTACCAAGTCGCTAGCGCAATGGCAAGCTAAAAAGCTCATGAATAACCTTGTGAGCGAAATTAAAGAGTTTGTAAAAGGTGGAGAGTTTGAAAAAATTCATAGAAATGAAACTCGAACACGAGATAGAGATGAATTAAGTCGTTAGAAGCTCATATTTGCGTTTTAAGGCGTTTTAAATCAATTCGAGTATATTTATACCTGTTTGGTCTTTTCGTCGGCATAAGCGTTAAAAATGGCAATAGAAAAAGCAGCAAGGGCGAACGTAGTGAGTGCATTTACCCTTGCAGCTTTTTTTGTTGTCATTTAGCTTTTGCATAGACGACGGAAAGCCAACAGGTGTGAATGTTTAGCTACTTTTCAGAGGCATGATCAAACGCATTGCGTTTGTGGGTGTGGGCAACGCCCGCGGTTTTATTAGTTTTTAGGAATTGGGAAGCAAACTGGGGGGAGATTTTGAAAAAATCGACCAACTCATGGGGGCACTACGACCCCCAAAATTTTATCATCGGTTGGTACCTCGTTGGTACCTAAGTTGGTAGTCTGGTTGGTATCTTGAAATATTGATTTTAAAACATTTACGCCCTCATCATCTACCAACCAAGTTGGTACCCCGTTGGTGGTCACTTTTGACATATATTTTGCCTTAAATTCCGGGGTATACTTCTTTTCAATAGCTTGTTTTGTAACCCCGAATAAGTTAGCTAACTCTCTTGTAGTTTTACTCATTATCTATCTCCTCTGCAGGTAGGGCAAAGAATGGAAAATCTTGAGGAAGTTCATCAATTTCAATACCCAAAACATCTGCTAACTGTCTAACTTCTTCTGTAAGCTTATCTAACTCACTTTCTAATAAGTCATAACGCTTTTTAGCAATAACCTTTTTGAGCCTGTTATTTTGATCCAGAACAGACTCAAACTGTAATTTAATATCTTGTTGAGATGTATTCCAGTAGTTTCTAGCTATTTTTTGCTTTTTCTCCATCGCATTAATATGGTCTACTAATGCGTGATAGCTATCCCAAGAGGCACTTTCCCATTGTTCAGCCTCTTTAATTTGTTCTAACAATCGATTACGTTCTGCTTTAAGTCGTTGAATATCGTTAATGAGTTCGTTTCTTTCAGTCATAATATTCCTCCACTAAAACGTTATAAAAACATACCGACATTTTGTACTTTATAACGCCATAAGCCTTACAGCCCCAAGGGATTTCAAGTTTTATCAATAACAAAATGCCGCTAATCTTCAGACATACTACGTCTTAATTCTTCAAGTTTCGCTTGTTCTTCAGCTGTCGCACTATGTTTGTACTCTTTTTCTACCCAATCTGGTACATTTGAGGCACTATTTTTAGGCTTATAAAAGTCGTTTTTCTTGTACTTATCGTCTTCCCACTCTCCAGTTTTTTCTGGTTTCCATGTAAATTCATAGCCTAAAACAGGGTTTCCACGTTTATTTGATTTGATTTTCTTAACTTTTAGCCCCATAAAATATTGGCTTAATTCTTTCAAAATAGGTTTAATGACTAATCGATCAATATCACTTACTTGATAATATGTCGGAGTATCCATCAACATTTTAAACTCTTCTTTTGAAAATTCTTTTTTCCCTATTGTACGCCATTGTTTTAACAAACGATAAGCAGTTTTAGCATAAGTTGAACGGATACTAGTAAATTCTTCAAGTTCATATTGAGTGAAATTAGCTTCAAGTTTATTGACTATATACTCAAATTTATCAGAAATACTGACTGTAGCTTTCATGTCTGATAAATCTTCTGTCCATTCAACTTTAAATCTTGTAAATAAAGCCATATAATCTACAGAATGGCTTGTTCGTTCAATATATCTTAATTGGTTCTGTTGCAAAGTTTTAAATCTACTATCAAATAAGGTAGAATAATAGAAAAAGATAGCAGGAGGAATGACGATGAATCATTTTAAAGGAAAGCAATTTCAGCAGGATGTGATTATTGTAGCCGTGGGCTACTATCTTCGTTATAACCTTAGCTATCGTGAAGTTCAAGAAATCTTATATGATCGTGGCATTAACGTTTCTCATACGACGATTTATCGTTGGGTGCAAGAATATGGCAAACTACTCTATCAAATTTGGAAAAAGAAAAATAAAAAATCCTTTTATTCATGGAAAATGGATGAAACGTACATCAAAATTAAAGGAAAATGGCATTATTTGTATCGAGCCATCGATGCAGATGGTTTAACCTTGGATATTTGGTTACGTAAAAAACGGGACACACAAGCAGCCTATGCTTTTCTTAAGCGGTTAGTGAAGCAGTTTGATGAACCGAAGGTTGTAGTCACAGATAAAGCCCCCTCTATTACAAGTGCCTTTAAGAAACTAAAAGAATACGGCTTTTATCAAGGGACAGAACATCGTACCATTAAATACCTGAATAATTTGATTGAACAAGACCATCGTCCAGTAAAGAGACGCAATAAATTCTATCGAAGTTTACGCACTGCCTCTACCACGATTAAAGGTATGGAAGCCATCCGAGGATTATATAAGAAAACCCGAAAAGAAGGCACTCTCTTCGGGTTTTCGGTCTGTACTGAAATCAAGGTATTATTGGGAATCCCAGCTTAAATCATAGATACCGTAAGGGATTTTATTCTTTATTTAAAACTTTGCAACAGAACCAACAAGCCCTTCTTATTTAAAAATATAAAAATCTCACAACTCCCTAGTAATATAGGGAGTTTTTTATATGGATATACATATATATTTATGTGTATATAAACATGTGTTTAAATTAATATACACATCACTTGACAACACATATAACTATGTGTATAATTATATGTATATACAATATAAAAGGAGAAAAGAATGGCAAGAAAGACATCATTTGTAAATTTTAAAGGGGGAGTTGCCAAAAGTACAGACTCTCAATTTACTGCTTCTGGTCTTGCGGAGTTAGGCTATAGAGTATTACTAATAGATTTAGACCAACAACAAAACACTACTTATACTCTTATACCAGATGGCATCTTAAATATTGAAAATAGTATTTATGATGTATTTATGCAAAAGAAAAATATCAAAGATACAATTTATACTGTTGGTAATATTGATTTTATACCTTCAGTTCCAGACATGATGCAAATTGACTTTGAACTACAAGGAAAACCAGACCAACCTTATCGTCTTGCTGAAGCCTTAAAGGAAATTGAAGATCAGTATGATTTTATAATTTTGGATACTCCTCCTGCTTCTCCTACAATAATTATGAATGCATTGACTGCTTCTGATGATTGTATTATCCCTGTTAAAGCAGATTCATATAGCTTAAATGGAATTGGTTTACTATCGAATAGTATAAAACCAGTTCAAAAATATACAAATAAGAATTTAAAAATCGCAGGTTTTCTTCTCGGATTTTATGATAGTCGCTTGCTGCTAAGTAAAGGAATTAGAGAACAACTAGATGAACTTACAAGTATTTTCGATACAAAGATATTTAACCAATCTATTAGAAATGCAGTAGCACTTGCTGAAGCTCAGGCAATGAAAAAAAGTATATTTGAGTATGCTCCCAATGCTAATGTAACGAATGATATTAGAAAATTTATTGAAGAATATTTGGAAGGATAATAACAATGGCAACAAAAAAGAATTTTGGAAAAACTACAACTGATAATCCAGCACTTGCCTTTTTAGGTAACTTAGAAGAGAAAAAAGAAACTGGCACTGTAACTAAAGAAGATACAAACAACATTGATTATGAGAAGAAAATTCAAGAACTAGAAAGAAAATTAGCAGAAACTCAAACTGCAGCAGAGACAAAAAGTGAAAGAGTTCAACTTTTAGTTTATCCATCAGTTCTAAAAGGATTGGATGATATTGCAAAAAAAGAGACAAAAAGTCGTAATGAAATAGCCAATCGTATTTTCAAAAAATACATAGATGAGTATAATGGATAAGAGCATACACATATAAACATACACATACTTTTAAATGTGTACTAACATAATCATGTGTTTGTGATTTATATGCATATAATAACAAGTTTAGATATTTAAGTATAACAATACATTTATACGTTTAACCATATACACATATGTGTATATGGTTTTTTGTATATGCATAAACACAAAACATTATCAATTATATGTTTATGTAGGTATGTGTATGTGTGTATATGGTTGCATGTGTATGCAATACCTTAAATATTGAAATTATCAATATTATTTCTTGTAAAATATAAAAAATAGATATATAATATTGATATAATCAATAAAAGGGTTTGAGTGGAGGACTATAATGGGTAACAAATATTTAGAAGATAGATCATTTCAAGATTCAAAAGATTTACTTGTTATGCTTTTAAAGCTCATGGAAAAGGAAACAAAGGGAATGTATAAGTTTGTGGGAGAATATCCGACAGGCATTTATTATACAACTGGAAAAAAGAAAAATCAGTTTTGTATTTGCTCTAGTGAACGTACCGTTTTACAACAAGTTGACCCTTTTGTTAGAGATATATCCATTGCTCAATTTATTTTAGATATAGACTTATTTTATAGAATGCAAAAAGGTTTACCACGAAAAGGTATCCCATTAATTACTCGAACACATGAAGCAATGCTGAAGTTTTTAGAAGTCTATCCGATGTTCAAAGACCAGTTTAATCAAAAGGTAAAAATGATGATTGATGATGGTGAAGAGCTAATAAAGATACTTTACGAAGATACTGAAGTAACTTATAAATAGAACAATAATATTAAAAGACAGATAGGAGGAATCGCTATTAAATTTGCAGTTAAAAATGAAGAAGGACAATATTTAAACTTTAAACAAGATATTAATAGAGAGGAAGATCTGTCAGTTCCAGTTTGGAGTCGCAGCGTAGCCATGACTTGGAGTGAAGAAGTCGCAAGTTACTTAGCTGAACTCTATGATGGTGAAATTATACAGATGTAGAGTAAACAAAGATGAGGATTGATTATGATAAAGAGCCACGCAGGGCTATCTTCTTTGAGGACGTCAAATCAAACTATGCATCCATTGAATGTGTTCAAAGGAAGTTACACCCCTTAACAACTTCTTTATGTGTCATGAGCAGGTCAGACAATTCATACGGTCTTATCCTGGCATCAAGCCCAAAATTTAAAGAAGTATTCGGTAAATCAAATGTGAGTCGAGCACGTGATTTGCCTTTTTTAATTGAGTCAAGAAAGTTTAACTATCAAAAGTGGTATGAAAAGCATACAGATATTCATGGACAACGTACAGAGCCAACGCTTGAATATGTTGCTTTTATAGAGAGTTGGGCAAAACGAACGCACATTGTTCCCCCTCAAATGGCCTTGTACATTGAAGAAAATATACGTATGCAAAAGATACTGTCAGGCTATACTTCCTTTGAAGAAATTCACTCCTACTCCATTGACGAATCCTTTATGGATGTCACAGAGTCCTTAAATCTTTTCTACCCAGATATAAAAGATAAGTATGTACAAATGGATAGACTGGCACAAAAGCTGCAGAGGGAAGTTCTTGCACGTACTGGTTTATATATAACGGTAGGAATGGGAGATAATCCGCTACTGGCTAAGATTGCAATGGATAATTACGCTAAACACAACAAAAACATGAGAGCCCTTATCCGTTATGAAGATGTCCCTGATAAGATATGGACAATCCCAAATATGACTGACTTTTGGGGAATAGGCAAAGCCACAGAGCGGACATTAAATAAGCTTGGTATTTATTCGATAAAAGACCTGGCACATGCCAACCCTCAACTTATCAAAAGGAAAATGGGAGTGGTTGGACTTCAGCAATTCTTTCATGCGAACGGCATAGATGAAACCAATGTACGTGACAGGCACATAAAAAAATCTGAGAGTTACAGCAACAGTCAGATTTTACCAAGGGATTATGAAAGAAGAGAAGAGATTGTGCTTGTGATAAAGGAAATGGCAGAACACTTGGCCATTCGATTACGTAAGGGAAAGAAGTTGGCAGGAGGGCTTTCTTTATGGGTCAGACATTCCTATCAAAGCAATAGTCCATCGATTAAAGTGTCCTGTAAAATAGACCCTACACAAAGCACGTTAGTGATTCAAAATGAAGCCTTAAGAATGTTCTCTTCAAAGTACCAGGGTGGACCGGTACGAGAAATTGGGATAGGGGGCTTTCACTTATCAGACGAGAATATAAAGCAACTTACACTCTTTGAAACCATGCTTGAAGATGATAAGCAAGTCAGTAAACAAGAAGCGCTGCAGCGAGCTGTAGATGAAATTAGAGAGAAGTTTGACTTCACAGCCATACAAAAAGCAAGTGCATTAGCTTCAGGTTCAAGAGTACTAGAGCGACATAAAATGATAGGCGGACACGCTGCAGCAGGAGGTGAGAGCATATGACAGTGGATCGTTCATACAGTGAATATGAAGCCATCAGAACTTATCATGACCGAGGCATGATGAAGTGGGGCGCTTTTGCGACAGGAGAGTTATCTGAAGCGCAGAAGAAGTTTATAGAAGAGCAGGAGGAAGAAGAGAATGGTAACGATAATCACAAAGAATAGCAGTACATCTTGTCGGAGTGCGAGACGGTGGCTAGATAATCATGACATTAATTATGAAGAAATCAATATCAGCCGTCAACCTTTCAACCTCACTCGTGACATTTTGATCCAAATATTGAGCCTAGAAGAAGAGGGACTTTCCGCATTATATGGTCGTAAGAAAAAGACAGACCCTAAATACCAGTGGCTTGTGAAGAGTATCGAGGAATTATCATTAGAGTCTGCACTATCCTTTTTACAAAACCATCTAGAATTACTGTGTACACCTATTATTTTTGATGAAAAAAGAGTGCAACTAGGCTATGATAGTGAGAATATTAGAAAGTTTATCCCAAAGGAAAAAAGAAGAGTCGATGCAAGGAGAAAAATGTCTCACTTAAGAGAAATGGAACTCCTAGCAGGGTAAACTTTTATAATACACTTAAATTTGATGAAAGCCTTATATTTTCTATGGTATAATAGACTTCTGTTCTTTAGGTAAATCTCAACATTTGTTGGGATTTTTTTGATATACTTCAAGTACACAATTCGATTTTCTTCTCCTATTTTGGAGGAGTTTTTTTTAGTACAGTTACGTTTGAATATAATATAAAAAAATTCAATAGAACTTTATACAATAAATGAATAATTTGAAATTTAATAAGAAAAAAGCAGATTAATCTGCTTCAATATATTGATGTTGATTAGCTTCATTACTCATTTTAATATGGATATTATTCTTTTTTAAACTTTCAATATGGCTACTGATATATTTTTTCGCAACTTCGATGTCTTCTGGTGTGGAGAAGGGTGTCCAATCTTTAATAGTATAGGTAGTTTGCTTATTAGAGAATGAAGCATCAAGCATTGATTGGGAGTCCCAAAAAACAAGAAATTGTTTAGGAGATAATTCTTCAATTATTCCCCAAATAGTGTTATCCCATTTTTTAAATTCATACCATAAGTTTTTATAAGCTAAATAATGTAGTAGAAATGTAACCCGATTATCTGTACTTTCTTTTTTTATTTCTTTGATAGGTAGTGGATTAAACATTTTTGCTACATTTTCATAAGGGTTCTGTTGCAAAGTTTTAAATAAAGAATAAAATCCCTTACGGTATCTATAATTTAAGCTGGGATTCCCAATAATACCTTGATTTCAGTACAGACCGAAAACCCGAAGAGAGTGCCTTCTTTTCGGGTTTTCTTATATAATCCTCGGATGGCTTCCATGCCTTTAATCGTGGGTGAGGCAGTGCGTAAACTTCGATAGAATTTATTGCGTCTCTTTACTGGACGATGGTCTTGTTCAATCAAATTATTCAGGTATTTAATGGTACGATGTTCTGTCCCTTGATAAAAGCCGTATTCTTTTAGTTTCTTAAAGGCACTTGTAATAGAGGGGGCTTTATCTGTGACTACAACCTTCGGTTCATCAAACTGCTTCACTAACCGCTTAAGAAAAGCATAGGCTGCTTGTGTGTCCCGTTTTTTACGTAACCAAATATCCAAGGTTAAACCATCTGCATCGATGGCTCGATACAAATAATGCCATTTTCCTTTAATTTTGATGTACGTTTCATCCATTTTCCATGAATAAAAGGATTTTTTATTTTTCTTTTTCCAAATTTGATAGAGTAGTTTGCCATATTCTTGCACCCAACGATAAATCGTCGTATGAGAAACGTTAATGCCACGATCATATAAGATTTCTTGAACTTCACGATAGCTAAGGTTATAACGAAGATAGTAGCCCACGGCTACAATAATCACATCCTGCTGAAATTGCTTTCCTTTAAAATGATTCATCGTCATTCCTCCTGCTATCTTTTTCTATTATTCTACCTTATTTGATAGTAGATTTAAAACTTTGCAACAGAACCGGCTTGTTGAAGTTTTTAAAGCTATCACTTCCCATTCCAAGGCCCGTCCATAGGGATTGTAGGTATATCTGGTTTTTTTAAATCCTGAATAATTTGATACTGCTCTTTAAAATAACTTAAATAAGCCCTGTATTCAGAGTATCTATTACCAAAAAGAACTGAAGGCTTTAAATTACTCAATACTTCTGTATTATCACGCCATTCAAAAGCTTTCATTTCTTCAACCTGCATAAGTTCTTCTACAGGTACACCATTTTCAAGAAGAGATAGGATTGGTTTAATTAGGTTTATATCTTCAACATCAAAACATATACTTTCAGAATTTTTAGGTACAAGCTGATATATATTTTTTTCTGAGTTAAATTCAAAACGTATGCTATGTAAATAATTTAAGTAGCTTAAAACCATTTTTGCATCCTCAACGAAAGGACTCTTTTTCCCTTTAGGTGTACTTTTAACAGCAGAAGTAAGCTTATTTTTATAGGCCAAATCTCCGTTAAATGGTGTAAATGTAAACTCAATCGAATGAATTTTTCTTCCAGAGAAATAATAAATATAATCAAGATTTTTTATTATTTGTTCTCCATCTGGAGTAGTTAATTCTTGAATTTCTTTAATTGCTTTATCTAAATATTTTTTACGGTTTTTTCTTAAATCAAATAACTCATTTTGATCACGATGAACTTCCTCTTCAGTCTTTAATATTTTGAGTACTTTCTTATCAAAATCATCAATTCGCATTTTAGTACCTTTAGGGAAACTTCTAAATTCACTAATATAGCGGTAAATTCTCTTGGAGTATTTTGACGGCAGGTTGTTATTGATTTCCCTATCATACTGAAGATGCTTAACTCTACTCCAGTCCTTAGAATTAATCAAATCATAGACATGAAGCGGTTCGTCAATAATATTACCTTGTGCATCAATCTGTTGAGGGCTTATCTCTGCATTTGATATTGTTAACTTGACTTCTCTCTTTGAACCATCAAAATCAATTACACTAAAAATATTTATAGTTTTCCAAGACTTAGGAGTACCATCCTCATTTGTTTCTCTTACCTGGTAATAAGCAAAGTTTTTCAAAGCATCATTAAGGTGATACATAGCTTCTTGAAGTTTTTTGCCGTTATATAAACTTCTCTTTCCACTCTTTCTCTTAAACCATAGGCCACCAAGTTCAGCCAATTCTTGATAAGTAAAAGTTACAGGTTCACCTTCTTTATATCGGTCTCGAAGTTCTCCTAAGATAGCAAATGTCATATTTTCACTGGTAGCATTAATGTCCTCAGTTGAAAACATTTCTGGTAGCTGACGGCTATATTTTATTTCTTGTCTAAACTTTTTATTTTCTTCTAGTTCGTTTAATAAGTCCATGTTACTAATCAGTATCTCCTTTTAATCAAATCAAAAACGTATAGGTAATTCGTATAAAAAGTGTATTTGCAGTACACCTACAAATTTTAATCGTAAAAAAAGTGCACTTTTTTGTGCCTTATATAGAAAAAAGCAAAAAAAATATTTATTTTTACGAAATAATTTAGTTAGAGTACAACTTTTTTACGATTTAAAAGTTATTTTTAACTAATATACACTTTTTTTACGGACTTGTCTAGAAAAAAGTGCAACTTTTTTACGATTTAAAATTATATTATTGATAAATACACTTTTTTTACGTTTAAATGCAACTTTTTTACGGCATAAGCAACTTTTTTACGGACAAGTACAACTTTTTTACGACTAGGGTGCAACTTTTTTACTCCTGTATGCAACTTTTTTACGACTAGGGTACAACTTTTTTACTCCTGTATGCAACTTTTTTACTCCTGTATGCAACCTTTTTACGACTGTATGCAACTTTTTTACGATTAAAAACCTTATAAATCGCATGGTTGAGCCTTAAAAATCGCCCTTAACTGTAACTGTAACTATAACTTATATAATATAACTATAACTTATTATTCTTAATAAGAGTAACTGTTGTATTTCTCAAAAAAAAATTAAAAGGAGCTTTTGCTCCTATTTTTTATTTTTCTATTGGAGTAAAATGGTCTACAACTTTTCCAATAATTCTAGGATTCTCACTTAAGGGAATATATTTATCAGGAAAAATTAAATTTCCATCTCCATCAATAGAATCGTTTAAAGAATGAAGTACCAAATACTTATCTTCAATTCTGACTGATTTTATATACGCTTGGCCACGTTCAACATCATCAACTGCACATATCTGACCAGGAAAATCAAGATAATTTTGATATTTAATCAAGGCAACTTCTCCATAATGGAAATCAGGCTCCATAGAATCACCCTTTATCCAAACTGCTTTATCATAAGCAATGTCTTGATCCCAATATACAGTTTCTTTATTTTGAGAAGAAGTATAACCTTCGCCATTTCCTGCGGATAAAGCTTGTTCCTCTTCAACCTGGTAGGGAATCAATGTATTGCGGAAATGTATAACTTTAGTTTCCTTTTGCTGCTCTTCTAACTGATTAGACACAAAATTTATTGCTATTTCTTTTCTGTGATTATCTAATTGCTGATATTTGGGCAGAATTTCTGTATCTGTAATATATTCAACTGTAGTATTAAAAATTTTAGCCAATCTGTCTAAATCTTTTTTGTCTCGGATTTCTACTTTTCCATTTTCCCACCGTTGGTAGACTTGGTATCGAATTCCTAACTTTTCAGCTACTTGCTTTTGGCTTAGTTTAGCATTTTTTCTCAGCTCTTTTAGCCTAGAATAAACAGTCATAGTACTCCTTTCAAAAAAAATCGTTCTTCCTATGTTGACATACAACTTTCAAAGTGGTATTATATAACCATAGGTAAAAAAGACAATATATTTGACAATATGACAATATATAAAAAACACCTTTATCATTTTTAACAAAAGTTAAAGAATGAAGGTGTCTGTCTCTTAAATTCTCATTTGAAGTGTTGAAGAACAATTTAAGTGAAAGACCTAAATTAAATAACGTCAATACGTGCCTTGATGCACCTTGCAAATGAAAAAATAAGCAATGTAAGATACTGCTATTATACCATTTGTTAAGAGGGAAATCAACGGCTGTGTTTTTGCATGCTTGGTTTCTCTAAGTAATGCAAGCGTTAAATTCTTAACGCTTTTTTTGCGGATAAGGCACTCTAAATTTTAAACGGTGAATATGAATTTAGAGTGAAAGAGGTTCAAGTCCTCTTGTCCGCTTTATGTGGTTGCTGCCTACTTAGGCAAGTGGCCGCATTTACTGCTTTGTATAATAGCTTTTTGCGGTTTATATCTCTCCACGCAAACCCTTTTGAAGAGAGAGTGGGTTCGACTCCTGCCAAAGCAATTAAAATCCAATATTCATTTCATAAGGCATTCTGAGCTTTATGGAAATTGTTTAATTCAAAAGGGGGAATTGAGGATGAATATAAAGTCTAAAGATTTTGTTTTAATGCCAAGGCATTTAAGAAAATTCAATGGATCAACGATTGAAATGTTTGGAGATGAAAAAGGACAATTAATATATCCTTATGTATTGGTTTCTCGAAACGGAAAAAAATATCCAATGTCAATTGAGAACAGAAAAAATTTTAAGCTCATTCATAAAGTCTACCAAGATAGAAAAGTAGTTGCTGAAAGAGTTCATCGTAAATCTGACTTACGTTCAACTGGAAAGGCTTAGTTGAATGATACTATTGATTATATTTGTCGTAGTAATATTATCGTGGATATTTTTATTTGCATTTTCCTTAGAATATATTATGCGAGAACAAAAACCACTACTTTCTATTTTTCTTGTACTAATAGCAGGGGTGCTGTTTTACGTTTTATGTTACATGACAGGAAAAGGATAGGAGAACAATGTTAATATCAACGTTGGCAACAATTGCTGCAGCTGTCATTATAATATTTTTATCAGCTTTTTATTTAGGAATTTTGCTGGCAGATGTTTTGGAAGTTGAGGACTGTGGTCAATTCATAATACTTTTATTCATTCTCATTTTTTTAGTATGGGTATTGTATTACTTTTATCTCTCATAGTTTAAATAATATACGTTATAAATCAGAAGGGTATGATTTTGACAGAATTAATAATAGACAATTTTGCAGGGGGCGGCGGAGCTTCCACAGGGATTGAAATGGCAATTGGTCGTTCCGTTGATGTAGCGATTAACCATGACCCCAATGCGATCGCAATGCATGAAGTGAATCATCCAAACACCAGACACTATTGTGAGGATGTATTTAATGTTGACCCAGAAGAAGCTACACAAGGGAAACCAGTCGCATTATGTTGGTTCAGTCCTGATTGTAAGCATTTTTCAAAAGCGAAAGGTGCAACACCAGTTTCTAAAAAGATAAGAGGGTTGGCTTGGGTTGCCGTTCGTTGGGCAAAAGCAGTAAAACCACGTGTGATTATTCTTGAAAATGTTGAAGAATTTAAAACATGGGGCCCACTGTTAGAAACAGAAAAAGGTACTTATCCAGACCCTGAACATAAAGGGGAAACATTCGAGAAGTTCAAACAAGAACTGGAAAAGTGCGGTTATAAAGTAGAGCATAGGGAACTTAGAGCTTGTGATTATGGTGCGCCTACAACAAGAAAGAGACTCTTTCTTATTGCACGTTCAGATAATCAGCCTATTGTTTGGCCAGAGCCTACTCATGCTCCTCAGGACAGCCTAGAAGTTCTCTATGGCTATAAGAAACCTTATGTATCTGCGAGTTCTTGCATTGACTGGTCATTACCTGGGCAATCCATCTTTGAAAGAAAAAGACCCCTTGCAGAAAATACAATGAAACGTATTGCAAGAGGGTTTAAAAAATTTGTACAAGATGAAGCGAATCCTTTTATTGTAAGAATAGGGCAAACAGGGTTTGGGGGCGATAAGTTATCTTATTCTCTCAATCAGCCTTTAACGACAATCACAACGAAGGCAGAGCATTTATTGGTTACACCGACAATCATGGTAAACAATACAAGGCATTCAGGAAGTAGCTTAAAGAATCCATTGCCAACAATAACGACTGCAGGTAATCAAGCTTTAGTTTCTACTTTTTTAGAAAAAGAAGAAGATACTCTAGCAGCATCTTATCTCGTTAAACATTATGGGGGCAATTATTCAGGCGCAGGGATTGATTTAAGAAATCCTACGGATACAATCACACAAGTAGACCATCATGCCTTAGTGCAAGCTTTCTTGATAAAGTATTATGGTTCAGAAACAGGTCAAAGACTCAATGAGCCACTTCATACGATTCCAACTAAAGATAGGTTTGGTTTGGTTCAAATCAAAAACGAAAATTATCGCATTGTGGATATAACAATGAGAATGTTGCAACCTCATGAATTATCTAAAGCACAAGGCTTACCTGAGGACTATATCATTGATAAAGACCCAGAAGGTAAGAAAGTAAGCAAGGCAGTTCAAACTGCGAGAATCGGCAATATGGTCGTTCCTCAATGTGCTAAAGCATTGGTTCAAGCCAACTTACCAGAATTGTGTTTAAAGAGCTTAGAGAGCAAGACTGCTTAATCTTAAAAGATGATGAGGGGGATATTATGAGTAATACAATCCATAAAGAAACAGAACTACAGAAATCATTAGAAAATTTGTCACGTGATATATATGATGCAAGGTCAATAATCATCAGAATTGAAGAACTTGTGACTGATGGCAACTATCGGATACTCGATGATAAAGATTATCGTGAAGAGTACGTTGGGATGTTAAGGAATATTGACCATATCCTAAAAAATTACGATACGAAAAATGTATTAAATTCTTGCACGATAGTAGCAAGACGCTTAAAAGATTCAGTCATTGAAACAAACTTTGAGAAAACAACACATAATGAATAGTGGGAGAATGCGATGAGAAAGAAAATTGAACCTTATATCTATGAAATTGCTAAAGGCTTATATTTTTTATCAGGTCAAGAGGAAGGTGTTGTTAAAACTGTAGAGAATCCAAATCTTGCTTTACGATTTGTTCCAGGAGAAACTACGAAAAAGAAAATGACTTCATTTTTAATTGGTGCAGATTCTACCGTCAACAGATTACCAGGTAAATTTATTAAGCTAAGTAGAGCAAGAAATAGATTTTTAAAATCAAACAAACAAAATAAACTTAAAGTTAAAGCTTATAATTTTGACGAGTTTCATAATCTTCCTATAGCTATTAACAAATTACCATTATCTGGTAATTCAAGTATATTACCTACAGTATTTTGGGCATACCATTGTACATGTGGAGCATATTACCAAGGGATATATGATCGATTTAAATATACTATTCCAATAGTGAAGTGCGAGGATTGTGGGAAAGCAGTTGAAGAAGTCATATGGATAGACTATGGGAAGATATAGGGAAGAAAAATATGGGATTAGACATCACAGCATATAGAAATATCAAAGAAGTTCCTGAGAACGAGGTTAATCGTGACGAATTTGGGGATGTGGATTATAGTAACGTTCAAGTGGTCGTTTATAAAAATATTTTAGATTCACAAAACATTCACTTTCCTCATCGAGCAGATGAATTAAAAGGTGGGGAATATTTCACAAATGATTGGCGAATAGACAGTATATCTGCATCACGAAGCTATGGTTCTTACAATAAGTGGAGAGATGAGTTGTATAAAATAAGTGAAGATTTCTATGATCTTTGGGAATTTCCAGACAACGAAGGTTATTTTGGAGCATCAGAATCGGAAAAATTATTTCAATCCTTTAAGAAACACTACGAGAAAGGAAAAAAGTCTGATTTATATTGTTTCTTTTTAGAAGCCTTTGATTACGCAAGACAGAATGGAATAGTTGTGTTTCATTAACATTTATAAACTCAGATTAAGAATGAAATATATGGAAAAATGAAAAAAGAGAAAGAGCAGTTTAAAGTTGTTCCAATACCTCATACAACTCCTGAAATATTTTGGGTATACAATTGTACATGTGGTGCACATTATCAAGGTGTGTACGATCAATTAAAATATGAGGAAAATAAATTACCTAAAGAAAATTGTGATAATTGTGGGAAAGAAGTTAAAGAAATAATTTTGAAATCCTTTAAAGATATTGATGGAGAGAAAAGAGATGCTTCTGTCCTTGATATTTTACAAATAGCAATTCTTATTATTTTACTAATGTTTTGTTTTATTTACTTATTTAAGGATTATATCCACATTCCCTTAGACATTGATTAATATATTTCGGAGAGGAAATTTAATATGACTGAAAGAGCAAAAGACAATTTGAAAGACTATCTTGCTCCTTATAGCAAAGAAGAGATTCAAAAAATTCGTGAAAATAAAATGCAGCTAATCACTGTTCCAGAATTTCAAAGTGTGCATCGCTCTTTGTTAGAGGAACAAGGGAAACTAAACAAAGCTACAGAAGCTTTGAGAAAAGCTTGTGATGAAATAAAGTCTTTAAATGGCAGTGACACCATCCTAGAGGAATTTGAACAAATACTCATAGAAATTGAGGGATGAAGAAAAGATGAAATACAAAAAAATATTGGTTTCAACTTTAGCAGTAGCAGGCTTATTTCTTCTTTCAGGGTGTCAGGAAGTAGGTATGACATCAAAAGCTATTCAAGAAAAAATAGATGGTGTTTCTATGACAGTAAAAACTTATGATGAAAATTCACAAGTAATTGATACTGTTACAGGAAAATCAATGATGATTGACCGTGATGCAAGATTTGATAGTACGGACTCTAATGGAACATCTCAAAAGGATAGTAGTGTTGTTGATATTACTATTGGGCAAAAAGAGATGGTACATGTGGGTTCTTCATTGATTGCCCAAGAAGAAGGATTGACGGATATATTTGATAAGTATGCTAAAACAGTGAATATTACAAGTGATGATACTAGAGGGATGCCATTCATGAATAAAATCATGAACAGGTACACTGATTCATTTAAGGGCAAGGAAAGAGTAATCTTAATTCGTTCACAAAATGGAACTCCTCTAGCAACCTATGCAGGAAACAAAGTTACTCCATTTTCAACAGATGTCCCAAAAAGTACAGCTTTGTTGATTGATGATAAGTTGCTGCTAATATATCGTTGTGATTATACGATATATGACAAATCCTTATTGGAATAAGTTTTTGAAAAGATAGGAGCAAATATGATTAATTCAGATACCATAATCAATACCTTTTTCGTACTACTCTTTGTAGTTATTAGTCATTTAATGTTTAGTAGTAATCCAGTTTTAGAAGCGTTGGGTAAAATTTTAAATGCACTGGTATTCATGGTTTCAGCTATTGCTTTAATTATATGGAAACTCAATTAAAGTCGAGTCGTATAAAACGAGGAGTTAATAAATCATATGAGAACGTATAAAGGCTTGAAAAAATGGAGTAAATACCAACCATCGACGGATAAATCTTCAAATATTGTGTCAGGAACACAAACAGAATTGAAGCAGAAAAGTTATTGTTCCCCCTATCTCCTAGTAAAAAGTAGCTCAAAACACCAAGGTTCATTATTAGCCAAAAGAATACTTAAAGAAGAATCTGACAAAAGAAACGGTAGTCAAAATAAAGATACAAAATCTCCCTACCCCTCTTTATTAGCAGTAATTGTAATTCTGGTTATGTATCTTATTATGTTTGTACTTTTAACTATTAGATTACGGTTGGTTTGAATTTACCAAAGTGAATGTCACAAATTATAATATCACTCCTACAAAATAAATATTTTATAGAGAAGTAGGTTACCTTCTGAAAAGAAGTTGAGGTTCGATTCCTCATTTCTCAATATACCTGCGTGGAAGCTGAAGCACAAGACTGTTGAAACGTATGGTAATTGTTCATTACAAAACTGAATACTCGCATGTTAGCACTTCTTGAGTGGAGAGTGAAAAGAACATGTGCCCCTCTTATCAGCGTAGCTACTAAAGGGAGTTATTGCAAAGTCTTGATCGTGAGATACTTGTTCTCTGCAATATGTCATTTACACTATAGGTGGCTCATTACCTAAAAAATGAGAATAAATCAAGAGAGTAAGGGAATTTAAAACTTAAGTGAGACCCTTACAACCGACTGAGGTAAGATAAACTTTACCAATACCGTCTACCGTAAATGATGGGATGAGAACCACCTGCCTGCTAGGTAACGGTATGCTACAACAAAGGTCAGCGAAGCTGTAAAAGTTCCTTTGAGTTTGGAGTCATCTAAAAACTCTGCGACTAATTTTATTAACGTCATTTTGACGACCAAAAACAAAAAAACTCAAAAATATTTTGTGTTAAAAAAGTAACGAATAGGAGTAAGGAATTTTATTAATGTATAAACCATTTATTCGTAAAATAACAGATAAGTTCTTATTTCTCAAAAAAGCAGAGGAAAAATACTTTCCAATAGCCTTGAAAGAAATAGAAATTCCTCAACAGCAATCAAACTTTGATAAAATAAAAGCTTTATTGAAAAAGTCGTCCAATCAAAAAGCTATAATTGACGCAGCAATAGAAAGACAAATAGAAGAGCATCTGTATTTTGCTAAAGTTCTTTTGCATAGTTCTACAGAAGAAAAAACAAATAAAATTGATCTAGAAATTTTTGATGCTGTAGTAGGCGATATTTTTACCCTTAGCACTTCTAAAAATTATGAAGAAAAGTTGGATACTCTTTTTAAAATATATATAAGAAGTGCTCTTTATGTAGAGAAGTATGATTTTAGTTATTTCAATAATATTAATTTAACAAAGGAGAGTTTAGGAAGCAATTATGCTATTAGATGTATCCATAGAGGATTTATTATGTTTATTTACTCAGTGGAAGACATAGAATTATAAGAATATTTATTGATGTAAGAAGGAAATTGAAAGAGATCGGTCCTAAGTGAGGAAGGTCTCTTTTTTATTGGAGGAAATTAATGACTTTTGAAGTAATGGAAACAATTAAAAGTAAAAATAAAACAAAAACGAAGAAAACAAAATTTGATAAACATGAAGATGCTTTAAGGTATGCTGCAGAATCAAAGCATAGAACAGAAGTATATCAGCTTGAATACAGAAAAATTAATTGAGGTAAGTGATGAAGATATTAAAATTAATATATTTAAAAATAAAAGAAGAAATTGAAAGTCCGTTTTTTCCATGTGATCTGGAGGACTATGATTTTGAATAAAAAGAATTTGATTTGTTTACTTGTTGTATTTCAAATTCTTTTTGCTTTACTAATATTTTTTCTACCTGAATTTTATACAGCTTTTGGGAAAATAATTAATCAAAATATAGCTATGAGATTGGGCTATAGCCTAATTCTCCTGAGTTTGCAGCTACTGGATACTCTTTTAATTCTTCTTTTACCAATTTATCTAATCATAAAAGATTTAAATAAAACATTTATATGAGTTGACGTCGTCAACTCTTTATGTTATGATTTAAGTATCAAAAGAAGATCAAATATTATTTAAAAATAATATGGATTGGAGAAACTTATGAATAGAAGAGGTGGGATCGATGTTGGCAGCGTAACAATAGGGGTTCTCTACTTAACCGCAATTATATTTTGTGGGGTTATCTTTCTATTTTATTGGATATTTAAAGGCATGGGCATGCTGTTTGCATGGATTTTTATGCTACCAGGCACGAGATGGTCAGGTGATGTTCCAAAGAAAGATATTCAGGTAGATGAAGTTGTTACTGAAGAAGAAGTAATTCATGAGGAGAAAGCAAGAACTAAGCTATCTTCTTTTGAAGCTGCAGAATTGTTAAGACATGTCACGGAGGGATATGGAAATCCAGAAAACATTAGAGAAGATGTAAAAGAAATTCTTAAAGAAGGAGAAATTAAATGATTGTTGAAAAAAATGAAGTGTTGAGAGTTTTAATTGAAAATAAAGCAAAGAAATTTACTTTACGATTCTACTCAGCTCAAGCAGCACATAGCAAAGATGGTAACGAACTGGTGACCTTTGAAACTCTCATTCCCAGAAATTCAATGTTAGCAACCTACACACATCTTCCTGAGATGCAAATTTCTGCAGAGAGAATCATTCGTGAAGAATGGGACAATATTGCATATATCAAAATCGATGATGAAGTTATTTGTGAACGGAAACGATATGGGGCTCATATGGAGCGTATAAGCGATGAAGCATTTAAGCAGCCGCTTTATGAGCAGATGGTTGAAAACGAGCTTGTAGCGCAAGCTACAGGGCGAGAAATCATTGTAGAAGATGATACTGAAAGAATGGCAGGTTCAATAATAAAAGGATTTGCTCAATATCGAAAAGCATATAAAGAAGAAAAAAATAAAAAATCAAGTTAAATGCTGATATTGTACTGGTTTGTTAGATTTCTTAATTGAGAATATGATAAAATTAAGAAAAAGGAACGGAAATTATGCCAAGAAAAACAAAGTACGATACTCACATCGCTCCAAAACTTGAAGAAATAAAGCAATGGAGAGCAGAACGTTTATCTATTGCGGATATTGCAAAAAATTTGTCAGTGGGGCTTGAAACTTTAAATAGAGCAAGACTTTCACATCCAGAACTGGAAGAAGCACTTAAAGCTCCTGAATTAACAGAAGATGAATTATTCGAAAAAAGCAGGAGAGAAAGACTAAATAGAGATAAATATTATAACTCTACCTTATCTTTCATAAGAAGGCATGCCACAGAAGAAGAAAGATTTAAAATCATTCAAACTTCTGTAAACAAAGTATCTGGTAAAGAAGAACTGGAAAAAATAAAAGAATATATTGTTCAACAATTAGAATTAAAAAAAGAAGAAGGTTAATTATGGAATTTGGAAAAAAACAGTGGATTATTAGTGGTGCAGTAGTCGTATTATTAGCAGGTGGTGGTGCAGGAATTGTGGCCAACAACCAAGCTCAGGCACAAGCTGAGAAAACCGCACAAGAAGCTAAGACTGCGCACGACAATCTGATTAAAGAAGCAAAAAAAGCAACGGAAAAAGCCGAAACTTTTAAAGCTGAAGCCGATGTAAAAACAGCACAAGATGCAATCAAGAAACTTGATGAAAAAGATAAAACTGATCTTATTGCACGTGTAGAAAAAGTTCGTCAAAATTGGGATTTAGTGAACAAAGCAGATAAAGCTGTTACCAATGCAGAAAAAGTCCAAAACGATGCCAATGTAAAAACAGCACAATCATCTATTGATAAAATCAAAGATGAAATGGCAAAATCTAAAAAATCATCTCTGCAAGGTAGACTTGATAAAGTGAAAACGGCTGTAAAAAATAATAAAGAACGTGCAAAAGCAAAAGCTGCAGAGGAAGCAAAATCTAAAGCAAATGCGGAACAACAAAAAGCACAAGCTGCTCAAGAACAAGCACAACCTCAAAATGATACACAAGCCCAAGCTGCAGATGTAAATAATGCAGTTGCTCCACAAGCAGAAGCTCCTGCAGCATCAGGTGGTGCAGTTGACTATGGTCAATATGCTCAAGCACCTGCACAAAATGCACCAAGTTATAACACACCAGCACCTTCAGCACCAAGCACTGGTGGAAATGCTACTGCACCAACAAATCCACCTGCACATAATGGAGGTGGTAATGCAAATCCAAACGTGAGCATAGATGATGCTAACAACGCAATTAACGATGCAAACTCTCACCCAGGCGGAGCCCCTTCAGCTAATGGTGGTAGATAAAAGATTACTTGAAAAGCAATTCTAAGGAGTTGCTTTTTTCATTTTAAAAAAAGAAAAAGGAGATACTCATGGGAGTAAAACAAACACAAGATCAAGAACTTTTGAAAAATATTAAACTTACAGGTCAAACGAGTTCAGGAGATGTTCAAACTCTTGACATAGATGTAAAAAAACAACCGTCAAAACTGAATATTGAAGCAGAACAAGAACATATTCTGATTAACCTATTAAATGGAGTAGACATTGAAATCAATGCTAATTTCATTAAACAGGATTATCCAACAGATAAAGAAAAATTTCTATTTATGTTAGGTGAAGCATGTTATGGGGCTATGTTTAAATTTTCTGAGTTTAACCCTGAAGAAATTGAGACATTAGAACAAAGAGGAAAGCTTTTTGAAAACTTTATGCAGGAGTTGACGAAAGATGTAAAATTATATCGTAAATTAAATTAAAAAAATATAAAGCAATTCTAAAGAGTTGCTTTTTTTATTTGTCCGAAATGACATAAAACTATTCTATAAATATGACGCCAAGGTCGTATTTTT
This sequence comes from Lactococcus sp. LG606, assembly GCF_017309645.1. Lineage (NCBI taxonomy): Bacteria > Bacillati > Bacillota > Bacilli > Lactobacillales > Streptococcaceae > Lactococcus > Lactococcus sp. LG606. The sequence goes on along the minus strand of NZ_CP071302.1, from coordinate 30,069 downwards.
TGTTTCTAAGTTAAGACTAAAAAAAGGAGGACGAATGAAGAAACAACATAAAATCAGACAGTTAATGAAAGCATTAACTGAAAAAAAGGTTTCGCATTTTAGCATGCGAAAGTCAGGGAAGCGATGGATTACACGTTCCGCAATTGTACTTGCACTGGCAGGAGGGACTGGATTAATTGCAGTAGCTAATCCCAGTCTCATCTCAACTGTTGCTCATGCATTAACCTTGCCACCAGGTAATACACAAATCGGTTCAATTGGTTCTAGTCCAGTTATTCAAACAAATAATAATAGTTTTGCAAGCATGCAACCACTATTTGATAGTTTAATTGGAACACAACAACCTGACTTTGTTGTGGGGGACACAATTGATGGTTCTGGCGGTAAAAATGTTGGTTGGCACGACAACACAACATACGCAGGTACAGCTATTTCGGATGCAAATAGCAAAGTTAATGGAAATTCAGGCTTATCTTACTGGTCTATCTATTATGGTATGGGTAAGAAAGATGGCTTCCAAGATGGTGACAAATTCAACTATGTAGGTAAAGGGCAAGAAGTTGCAATCAAAAATGTAGGTACAGCATACAATACAGCCACTAAGAAACACGTGCCAATTGGTATGGCTGTAAAAATTAATGATGCAACCTACTATGATTCTACAACGAGCACGACACCTCGTAATGTCTTTGATGATGGTTTCCGTCTTTTAGTTGCTGGTCGAAATAATGGTGGTAATGTCACATTGGGCTATATGGTTTCCATGGATGGTATCGCTAATCCAGGTACAGGACAAGGTTCTGAAGGTGGTGGTTCTGGAGGTGCAGGCGGAGATACGTTGGGTGCAGCATCTGGTATCCCTCGTTCTGTAAGTACAACTATCCAGTTATATGATATGGAAACAGGGCAGAATCTCCCTGCAAATTCATTAACTGCTATGAAGGTAGCGGACATTGATGCAGGTCAAGCCGCAGGCCTAGGTTCTGTTAACCAACTTGGATATATTGTATCTAAACCAACTAACCTGACCATCAAGAACAATGTTTTGACTGCGACAGGCAATAATACAGTCGTTGAAGACAGTAATCATCTTAGTCCATATTCTTATATTGCTCTGTACACTGGTGCATCTACATTTATTAATTTTGATGATACTAATGGTAATCAACAACAGGGATCAATTGTGCAAGATTTATTTGGTAACTTAGGTCCTACTTCCCCACGTGAACCTCTAGGCTTTATTGAAGTTGATAAAACAACAATCCAATATGGCAAAGACCTTCCAAACAATCTCTATGACTTCCAAGACATCTCTTTTGATGTTCTGGATAGCAATGGTAAGAAAGTAGATACGCTTAAACTTGATTCTTCAGGTAAAAGCGTGAAATCCAAAGGTTTGCCACCTGGTAAGTACACCTTGCACGAAACATCTGGCAAATGGTCAAGCACAGGTCAAACGGTTCTCCCAGACTTCACTGTAGAAGTGAAAGCAGGGGATACCACAACGGCCAAACCTAAAAATACTGCAGTCACTGGTGAAATCTCTATCAAGAAATCAGGGGTAGAATCAGGCGATGCTATGTGGAATGAAAACTACACGCTTGAAGGCACAACCTTTAAATTGACTTCTAAAACAGATGGCAAAACCTATACTGCAGTTATCGGTAAAGAAAGTAATGGCGAGTGGAAAACAACCGTGAAAGACTTGCCACTAGGAACTTATACGATTGAAGAAACAAAAGCTTCTCCAGGGTTCACCAATACCTTCGAGAAAAAAGAAGTGACTTTATCTTATAAAGACCAGCATACAGAAATTGTCTTTGGTGATGCAAAAGGGACTAACCAAGAGGTTAAAGGCGAAAACACACTGAAAAAATCAGACAATGAAACTGGTACAGATCAAAATGGTAAGGGTGTTCTAAAAACAGCCAAATATGCTTACTTCCATGATGACGACTCTACAGGTTCAAGTCCTCATAAAAAAGGTGACCCTGTGAAGTGGTCAGAAAAACCAGCTCCTAAATTACTTGCAGGAGAAGTTGTTCACTCTGCGATTATCGGAGGTAACCCAGTAAGTTATGGTGACAATGTTGTTATCGATGTTGATGATGAATCTCTTACTGCAGCACTTGGAAACCTTGCAGCAGGTAAATATTATTCAGTGGAAGTCGATGCAGGGGAAGGTTATGTCACTGATCCTACCAAACATTATTTTGAAATCAAGAAACAAGATGATAAAACTCAAAATATTGTCACACCTGAATCAAGTTCTAAAGAACAGTTGATTAAGGCTAAAATTACACTGGATAAAATGGTTACTTTACCAGATTCACAAGGTGGTTCAGGCTACAATGGTATTGAATTTACGGCAGAACCTATGGAAGGCACAGTTGCTGATCCAGTGAAATTTGTGACAGGAGTTAATCCTAACACAGGTGATGATGGCTATGCATCACAAGAGTTAGCTTATGGGGACTGGAAGGTTTCAGAAACTAAAGGTGTTGAAGGTTATGAAGATGTGAAGCCTGTTTATATTCACATGGAAACTGACACTGAAAAAGACATTCTTACAATCAGTGCCAGTTACTATGAGGACTTCTCAAAACCTTTCAGTAAACGCACCTTCAGCTTGAAAGATAGCTCGACTGAATCTAATCCTAATGGAGAGGGAACTGTAGGCGAGGTTACACCAGAAGTACCTACAATTAGCTTATCAACGATTCACTTCAACGATAATCCAACTCCTGAAAAAGTACCAAGTATTGACATTGAGAAAGCCAATGACAAGATTCCTGAGCCTGGTGAGGGTAACTTCAAGGATAAGGACAACAACGGTGGTGAAAACGACCGTGACACTCCTGATACAGCCCTTGAGGTAGATTCAGGTAAGACAACTGCGATTAAATTCCGCTTCACAAACAATGGTACTGAAGCTCTCTCTCATTTGACAGTTTCTGATAAGACCATTGAAGGCAAGATTGATGTCAAAGACATTGTTTGGACGTTCAAAGGTGAAAAACTTTCTGTAAATAAAGATGGAGAGTTGACCACTAAAGATGGAAAACTCCTTGTCTTACAGCCTGATGAGTTTGTGACAGGTGAAGGTACTCTTCCAGAGCTTACAGATGGTAAGTTACATGGTGACGAAGTTACTGTGGGCGGTATCGGAGTGGACTCTGGTAAAGAAGTTGGAGACTCTGACAAGTGGTATGGTAAGCCAAAAGAAGAAGCACCAAGTATTGACATTGAAAAAGCCGATACTAAAGCACCTGAAGCAGGAGAAGGTAATCATAAAGATAAACCAAATAATGCAGGCGAAAATGACCATGACACCGAAGATACGGCCAAAGAGCTTGAAGAAAACAAAGCAACAGAAATCTTCTTTAAGACAACAAACAACGGTACAGAACCTCTTACGCATCTAAAAATCGTTGATAAGACGATTGCCGGTAAAGTTGATGTGAAAGATATTAAGTGGACTTATAACGGTAAAACACTCAAGGTCAATAAAGACGGCGAGTTAACCACTGAAGATGGGAAACTTTTGGTTCTTAATCCGGGGGAAACAATCGAAGGTAAGGGAACTCTTGAAGGCTTAGCTGCAGGCGATGTTCACGGCGACAATGTGTCTGTAGACGGTATTGGTGTCCATTCTGGTAAAAAAGTTGGTGACGATGATAACTGGTACGGAAAAGTTAAACCTAAGGAAAATCCTGTAGTTAAGAAATTAGCTGATACAGGTGCAGCTCTTGGTCAACACGTTTGGGGCTTATTGATTGCATTCTTGGCACTTGTTTCTGGAACGACTGCTTTCATTATTCAAAAACGTAAAAAAATTAAAGATAAATATTAACAAATTATAACTGCGACAAGCGGTGAATGGTGGTGGGAGGCAAGAAGTATGAAGAAAATTTTTTCATTAACCAATATTGCAATTGCAGTGAGTGTAATTGCTTTTTTATTTGGGTTATTGGTTTTCTTTAGTCCAAATATTGGTCAACATTTGATCAAGTCTAAAGGTGCAAAAGAAATCAACATTTCTCATGTAGAAATGCAAAAAAATCTAAATAAAAAAGGAGAATTTATTCCTGAAGATGTTAGACCTTTGACAACTACAGAATTGTTGGCCAATCAGTTTTCAAAAGCTGATTTACCAGGTATTGGAATTATTTCAATTCCTGATATTAATTTAGAGTTACCAGTTTTTAACGGTATTACCTACGAAACCATGATGTATGGTGCAGGTACAGCAAAACCAAACCAGCAAATGGGCAAAGGAAACTATGCTTTAGCAAGTCATACGATTTTTAACTCATTTAATGGCAGCATTATTACGAACCTTCTTTTTGGAAATCTTATTTATGCTCAGGTTGGTCAAAGTATCTTTTTAACTGATAAAGATAAAAGCTATGAATATAAAATAGATAATATTTATAGGGTGGATGTTAGTCAAGGTAACATTATTGAGGATCATAAGAACAAAAAAGAAATCACGTTATATACTTGTACAACTTTAACAGGAAATGAGCGATTGGTAGTCCATGGTTCTCTAATTAATACATCAAAATATAAAGGGGGCTAAAATAGAAAGGTCGAAGATGAATGAATATATTAAAAAATTTGTAACGAGGGTCATATATTGTATGGCTCTTATTTCTACTTTGCTTATTGGTATAGCAAACAGTAATCTTGGGGGTTATGTTGTTTTGTATTCAATAAGTCTTACTGGGTTAATTTACGGTATGGAATTAGTAATTCGTAAGGTAACTAATTTGATTGGTAAGAAGGAGGAAGGTGATGGATGAGCAAACCGAAGTCTGGCGGAGTCAAAAAGAACTTCGAAGGGACACTGTTCGAGGAGTCATGAACGCTATACGTTATTATCACAATTTTGTTGAGGGTAAGAAGCGTGAGGAAGAATTAAAGAAACAGAGCAAGGATCAAAAAGCTCGAGAAGAGTTTCAGAAAAATCTTAAAACTCCTGGAGAAAAAAGTTATGATTTCATGCTTGAATCTGGGAGAAGTATCGATTATCATTCTTTAGATGATAATGTTGATATTGATAAACTGAAGCAATACCTAAATGGAGAAAAGCTTCAGTATTGCATTAGGACTTCTGCATTAGATGGAAAAAAAGAAATTGTATACTTCAGTAAAGACACTCCACGTGTAAAAGCAGCAATTGCTAAATCACTTGAAGAAATTCTTAAAGATTCATCAAAGGAAAAGGCACAAGAATTCGTGAATGAAACCAAACAACTTGGTTTTAGTCCAACTGATGATGTTGATCCAGCAACATTCTATAAAGATGACATCATTTATCAAGGGACTTCAAAACACCGTCTTGAAAGTGAAGGATATGGCTTACCTTCACTTCAAGGAAGGGGATTAGAGGTGAAATCTTTCCCTTTAGATGATGAGATTAGTCATCAAAAGGTAGAAGAATTCATGAAGGGATATGATATAACTGTTACCTTTGCAGACAATAGAGAAGGTAAAACTCAAATGTATCTTCTATTGCGTACTGATAAATTAGAAGAACAACGGCAGTCTTTAAAAGATGCTTTTACTGAATTGCAACATAATCCTCAAAAGATTCGTCAAGTCAGACCTACAATGAAAAACCAGATGCAAAAAGCCAAGGCTAAAACTGCTGAAAATCTAAAAAAAGCCAAAGAACAAAAATTGCAGAAAGGAGCAAAAGATTTGCAAAAGGATATTCGGAAGGGATTAAGTAAATGAAAAAAGTAGTAAATAAATTACCGCTTACGATTACCACCCTTTTATTGATGTGGTTAGCGAACAGAACAACACAAATTTATATTGATACACCAGGAACATTTGCAACAACAAAAGTAACGACATTTCAAGAAAATCTACCTTATGAATTGCTAAAAAATCCTTTTCAATTCAGTCTAAATTCATTTCCATTATATGCTACAGCTTTTATCGGAGCTGTAGTTTTATTATTCATTTCTTTAAAAGATACTCGAAAATATCGAAAAGATGAAGAATTTGGTTCAGGTAGAGAAGGAACTGAAGAAGATTTAAAATCTTTTGCAAACAAAGAGTTTTCACAAAACATTATCCTTGCCGAACAAGGGTTAATGAGTATTACTAATGATTATAAAGACCCAGTACTTCAGAGGAACAAGAATGTAATGGTTGTAGGTGGCCCTGGTTCATGGAAAACTACAGCCTATAATATTCCCAATGTCTCTCAAATGAATGCTTCTTACATTGTTACCGACCCTAAAGGTGAAATTAGAAACATGACAGGTAAGATGATGGAGAGACATGGCTATAAAGTAAAAGTTCTTGATTTGAAAACTCTGACTAATACGGATCAATTTAATCCTTTTGCTTATACAAAAAGTGAAGAAATTCTACAAGATGTAATAACTCAAATTATTGCTGCAGGTAATGCAGATATGCAAAAAAATGGAGAACCATTCTGGGATAATGCAGAGCAGTTACTTTTATCTTCCCTATTTATGTATTTGTACTACAACTATAGGGGTTATAAAGGAAAAGAAGGTTCAGGAGAGTTACCATGTCTTGCAGATGTTGCAGATTTACTTAGAAATTTGGAACGACAAGACCCTGATGTTAAAAGTCCAGTTGAACTGATGTTTGACGATTTTGAAGAATACTTCGGCTCTGATAACCCTGCAGTTTTAAATTTTCAATCCTTCAAAAACTTTTCAGGGGAAACTCGCTCCTCTGTTGTTTCAATTCCTACAGCTCGTTTTCGTATGTTTAACCTAGAAAGCGTTCAGAATTTAACACGAAGAGATACTTTGGAACTTGAAAAACTAGGTACTGAAAAAACTATTATTTATGTTGTACTTTCAGATTTAAATACAACATATAATTTATTCGCAAACCTATTATTTATGCTCTCGTTCCAAGTGCTAGAAGATGTCGCAGACTACAAGCATGGAGGTAGACTTCCTCTTCCTGTTCGTATGATTATGGAAGAATTCCCAAGCATTGGACGTATTCCAAACATTCTTCAAGCAATTGCTATTTTCCGTGGTCGTGGTGTTGGCTTTGAATTTACTTGTCAAAACTTTGATCAGTTAAAGCGGATATATAAAGACACATGGGAAGAAATTGTAGGTAGTTGTGAAACAGTAGTGTATATGAGTGGGGCAACTACTAAACTTACAACGACTACCATGAGTGAGAGAGCACGTAAAGAAACAATTGCTATTAAAGATACTTCAGATTCAAGAGGTAAATCAGGAAGCTCATCAAGAAGTTATAGAAGAATGGGTCGTGATGTATTTATGCCTGATGAAGTTGAAAGTCTTGGCAGATTATATGCGTTAGTTAAAATATCTGGTGATGTCCCAGTAGTAAAACTAAAAAAATATAACTCTAAGAAGCACCCACGTGCTAAAGAGTGGGGTAAAAAACCAGATGATGAAAACTGGTATCACTATACAAGATATAAAGATAAATTGGATGAGTTAGAGCATTCTATTGCTGAATCTTCTAATTCAGAATTAGTAGTAACTACACTTGATGTAGCTTAAAAAAATAAAAAGAGGAAATAAACATGAAAAAAAATAACAAAACAATCACTAAAATGACAGCACTCGCAACTACAGCTATGGCTACTCTTTCAGGAATAAGCGCAAATGCTGATGTGAACAAACCAAACGTAAATCTTGTTAATTTTGTCCAGTTGGATGCAACTCAATCAATTAATAAGTTGTTTTTCTGGTTCTTGCAAGCAGGCGGAGGGATTGTAGCCTTAGTTGGTATTATCGTGTTCTTTTCATCAAGCCGTGCAGGTGATGGGGAAGGGAAAATGAATGGTGGTTGGATGATTGTAGGTGGTGTTGCAGTTGCAGCAGCTGCAGCAATAACTAATACTATCCTAGGTAATCCTCCAACAGTATAAGGTGGGATAAAAAGGAGATAAAATATGGATTTAGTAAGTGAACTAAGTAAATCATTACAAGATTACAACTCGGAAGCATTCACTTGGGTTACAAAAATTATAGCTACCAGTACACTAAAAGTAGGACTCTATATAATGGGAGTCCTTCTTTTAATTGAACTGGCTACAATGTTTGAAAAAATGAATAATTCATCAAACGGAATAATAACCGTAAGAATGTGGACAAATGTTATCATGCGTTTCACCTTTGCAGGCGTTATGGTCTCAGGTTCTTGGGCAATACTACAGTTTGTTTTGCTCATTTCAAATGGGCTAACCAAATTAATTGGTGCAAATGGTGGAAATTCGTTCGATATATTAACTAATATGATCCCCAATTTACCAACACCTTCGACTGATTTACTCACGAATATTGGTAATATTATTAATCTGCTATTAAACCCTACAGGAGCATTAACACAAGCAATAGGTTTTTTAGTTCTTCTATTACTTGGACTTATTGTTCAGTTAATAGCATATTTAATGGTTTGGGTCATTATCTATCTACGATTTTTCCAAATGTACATGATGTACGTTATGGCGCCGATACCAATGGCAAGTTTTGCATCGAGTGAACATAAACAAATCGGCATCAACTATATAAAACGATTTGGAGCATATGCCTTTCAATCAGCGATAATTCTAATTGTAATGGCCCTATACTCTATTTTTACGAAAGCAACCTTATCTTTGTCAATTCCAACTGGTGGGATGATGGCTATCTTCTCTGCAGCTACACAATTGCTTGCAGGGATTGTTCAAGCTATTGTATTTATCGTTTTGATTTGGCAAACATTGTCGGTTTCAAAATCATTGTTTGGGATAGGAGTTTAGAGTGGAAATAAAAGTATTTAAAGATGTAGCAAAACGTGAAAGATTATATGCAGGAAATCTGACACTTCTTCAAATAATAGCAATCATTGTTATTTTTGGTGTGTTAGGTTTTAATGTTGCGAATGAGTTTAAATTTCATTTGCCAGATACGCTTGTTCAAACAGTTTCACTCATTCTAATATTAGTAACTATTTTGGGGGCAATGTGGCGACCCTATGGTCTTTCTCCTCAATCATGGTTGAAGCATAATATTAGATTTATGATGAAAAATCAAAAACGAGTTTATGTAATTGAAAAAGTAGAAAGGAATAAAATTGAAAAGCAAGAAAAAACAAAATCCAAAAAAACAAAAAAATTCTTCAGAAATCGCAAGTAGTCAAAATACTCTCACTTTCCAAGAACTATCGGAAAGTGGGCTATTAACTATTGACGATAAAAATTTCTCGAAAACATACAAAGTAGGAAATATAAATTATGTCACTGCTTCAGAAATAGAACGTACTAAAATACTCTCAAAGTATAATGCTGCAATAAATTCTTTATCTGACAAAGAACATTTTCAAGCCACATTACTTGTCCTTAAAAATTCTAAAGAAGAATACCTAAAGGCACAAAGTAACCCTCTTCAGGGTGGAAAATTAGATCTTTATGCTAAGGAAATGAATAGTTTACTTGAGCAAAATTATGATAAAGGTCGTAATAACTTTATAGTGGAAAGATTTATTACTATTGCAACTGAAGCGGAAACTGATTTAAGAGCAGAGACTCGATTAGAAAATGTAATCTCTCAATTTGGTCAAGAACTCCGCTCTTTGAAAATTTCTCTAACAGAACTTTCTCCAAATGAACGCATTACGTTGATGAATAAAATTCTAAGACCACATAAGAAAAATTCAGGAAAATACGAGGATGTTCTTAATGGAAATTATCGTGTTCAGGATTTAATAGCTCCTGAAGCTATCGATTTCCCTAATAATAAGCGATGCTTAACTATTGAAGGTAGACCTGGACAAGTTATGTATCTTAAAAATTTCCCTCGTAACTTATCTGATGGCTTGACTAAAGATTTAACTGAAGCAGAGACTGAAATGGTTATTAATATCCACGCAAGTCCATATTCTCTCAGTACAACAAATAAAAAGCTTTTTGCTGCAGCAACAGATATTGAAGAAGATGTTGTAAAACGGCAACAGAAAGCTTCAGGCGGTGGCTCAGGTTTGAACCTGATTGCAAGAAGTACACGTGAAGCTCATAAAGAAGTAAATGAGCAGATTGAATTTATTGCAGAAACAGGCGACAAACAATCTTCGTGTACTTACATGGTGTATATTTGGGGTAACAATGAAGAAGAACTTCAGGATGCAATCGCTAAAGTAAATGGGGTTGGAGAGCGTTATGGCGCTGTTTTTTCTCCTTTATTTTTTGTTCAGGAAGAAGCTTTAAATAGCAGTCTCCCTATTGGAAAAAACTTTGTCGACATTGAGAAAAACTATGTTCGAGACTTGATTACACCAAATGTTTCCATTAATTCTCTCTGGACAAGTGCTGATATTCAACATAAAAACGGAAAGTACTACGGTATAAATCAGCTTTCTAAGAATAATATTATCATTAATCGAAAAGATAAAAGCTTATTGAATGGTAATGGCGGAATAATGGCTACTACAGGTGGTGGTAAGTCATTTGCTTCAAAACAAGAAATTATCTCAACAGCAATCAATTCACCAAACGATGAGGTAATTATTCTTGATGTAGAACGAGAATACGTTCCCCTTGCTGAAGAATTTGGTTGGGATACTATTACTATTGCACCAGGTACTGACACCTTTTTGAATCTTTTAGAACTTCCTCCTAAAGAAGTGCTTGATCCCAAGGATAATCCAGTCGCTCTGAAATCAAGCCTACTTATTTCTATGTTTGATTATTTACTGAATGGTATTACATCAAACCAAGAAACAATCATTGATAGAGTAACTACAGAGGTCTATAAGAGATTTGAGACTCCAAGTTTACAAGAGTGGGATTTAGTTTTGAGTGAAGATAAGAGCCTTGATGCAGAGCTTTTGCGAGATAATCTGGCTCTCTATATTACAGGGTCTCTAAATAACTTTTCTAAAAAAACTACTAAAGAATCTACTGGCCGATTTACTGTATATGACATCAATGCATTACAAAATAAATATAAAGATTTTGGCTACATTGCAATCTTAGATATTGTTTGGAATAAAGTAGTTGAGAACAAGAAGAAGGGCATTACGACATGGGTTTATTTTGATGAGTTCCAAGTTATTATGAGTCCAGGTCAAGGCGAAATTCTTCGTGAGAAGGCAGCCAACATCTATGCACGTATTCGTAAATATGGTGGATTACCAACTTTTATGACACAATCTGCAGAGATTATGATGTCAACACCACAAGGACGAGCTATTCTCTTTAACTCAGCATTCCTTGTACTATTGGAAAATAGTGGGGTAGTTGATGAACTTGCATCGCATTATAAACTTTCTGAAGATCAGGCAAGCTATTTAGAGTCAGGGATTGCAGGGGAAGGTTTGATAATTGCAGGAAAGGCTGTTCTACCATTTTCAAATATTATTCCTGAGGATACAAGGCTTTATAAGTTACTGGATACTAAGGCATAAAATAATGGGGGTGTCCAATGGAAAATAAAGATAAAATGAATGGTTTTAAGGAGGGGGAGAAAAAAAGATTTACCTTTATAGATAGAAACGGAATTACTAGAAATGTGAAAACAGGAGATGTTTCTAGGAAGTCCAAATTCAAAAATAAAAAACTACTCACTCCAAAATCAGCTAAGTTCAAGAATGACTCTAATATTCGTAGAAAGAAGAGTTTAAAAAAGAATTCGCCTTTATTGATGGCTTTATCGAAAAATCCAATGGGAAAGATAAAGGCTGCAGACGAAGCGAAATCTAAAACGGATGTAGAAAGCATTACTTATTTTCGAAAGAAAAAAAATCAACTAAGTAAACGACAGAAAGTAAAAAATTCCAAAGATACACCTTCTTCCTTTAATAATAAGAAAATAGCAGCTAAAACTACTGAATCAATTCAAACGTTAAGTAAACCAATTGCTTTCCAAGATGAAAAAGATGAAGATAGTTCTGCCAATGAGACCAAATCTAGCTTTGAAATGGCAATAGAAAAGTCCAGAAATGTTGGCAGAGATAACTTTTTTGTTTCCGATACAAAGGCTCAGACCAGTAAATTAGGAGTGAAAAACATTTCTACATATCGCTTTTCAGGGGCTAAGTCGAGTGTAGCAGTGGTTGATTCAACTGCAGTTAAATCATTAGCAACTAAGTCTACTAAGGCGGGCCCATTACAAAAGATTCTCGTATCAATAAAAAGCTCAGCATCAATAGCAGTAAATAATCCAATTACCTGGTTAATTGGTGGAGGTATTGCTTTTTTTGTTCTACTTGTAGTATTTTTCACCTTTCTTGTTGGAGGAGCGACCGCAGACTCTTCTTCAGGCGATGAAGGTTCACTTTCAGGCGTTGCCTTACAAGTTTATAAAGCTATTAAAAAAGAAGAAAAAGAAGCAACTAATGAAGGTATAGCATCAATACTTGGTAACTTTAAACAAGAGTCAAATCTTGATCCTTCTAGCATCAATCCTATTGGAGCACAAGGTCTTGGCCAATGGTATGCAGAAAGGGCATCAGCTCTTCAAGCCTACGCAAAAGAAAAAGGTAAGCCGTGGGATAATGTAGAATTGCAAATTGATTTTATGTTTAATAGAGATTCAGGTAAAGAAATTGCACGTAGGGTGGCAAAGAGTAAAGATGTTACTGATGGTACAAGTGTGTTCTTCCATGAATGGGAACGAGCAGGTGATGACACACTACCTAAGCGTATAACTTATGCAAAAGAATTCTTGAAACAAATGAGTTCTAGCGGTGGAAGTACTGGAAAAATTCCACCACAAGGGCTACCAGATAACCCATACCCTCAATTCAATTACATTAACCCAGATGGTACAGGAAACGCTTCTGGTAGCTGTACATCCTTTGTTTGGGCTTACTTCAAGGTGAACTTGAACTTCACAATACCTACGTACGCAGGTAATGCAGGGGCTTGGGTAGCTTATGCAAATTCATCTTTGGCTAAAAATACAATTGCAGTTTTCCCTCCGTTTGTTGGAGGAGCAGGTGAACTTGGTCACGTGGCGGTAGTAACTAAAGTAAACTCAGATGGTACATTTGATGTCATTGAAGGTGGATGGAATGGTAATGACCCTAAAGGTTGGGGTCATGTAAGAACTGGAATTTCTGCAAAATCAGTAAGTTTTATTAATCCTAAAAAATAGAAATGAGGTTTGTGTGTATAAAATTTCTCCCAAAACACTAAAAATTATTATCGGAATGATAATTACGATGATAATTGTGGCTATTATTGGTGGTGGCTATTGGTTATATTCTAAATATAGTCAGCCACAAGTAAGCCCAGAACAACATATAACAACAAATAAAAAGCAGGAAAAAAAACCTGCAAAGCCAAAAGGATTGGTACTTTCTCAAGAATCAATTCATAGCTTTTTGGAAGCCTATTACAACAGGAAAGATTTCGGTTCAAATCAAGAAGAATATAAACAGTATGTCACTCCAACTGTTTTTAATCAACTGGTGGAAACAGATAAAGCCCAAGAAAAGCTACAAAAAGGGTTTATATCAAATAGAAAGCTAAGCAATTCTCAAATATTTATTAATGAGTCGCAAGCCGAAGCTTATTGTACTTCATATTATACTTTTGATCAGAAATACGACAATAGTGAAGAACAGGAAGAAGATGTTACCACGTTATCTGTCCAAGAAACACTACACCTTATATTTTCTGAAGAAAACGGGAAATATTTTGTCTCAAAAATTGAAGGAGTACAAATTTCTCCAGTTGGACTTGGTGACACAACAGGCTCAGGAAATGAGGATAGTGAGCAAAAATCATAGTCTCTTAATTACTGTGTAAACGTTCTATGTTTTTAATTCTAAGTAGCAAGAAAGGTAATTTCAAAATATGACAACAAAGGAAAAAATCGAAGTTAAAGAAAAGAAAATTGAAGAAATTCAAAATAAAATAAAGAAGGAAGAGGAAAAAATTGCAGATTTCAAAGAAAAAGTAAAACAGCTAAAAATTGAAATTGATCAAATTACAAATGAGGAAATAAAAAACTCATTATCAGAAATTGAAGCTGAACCTCTAGAATTTATTGCATTGATAAAAGAAATGAAGAAACAACAACTGAACCCTAAAGATACTTTAGATTTACTGAAGGAAATGGGTGGTAATACAGAAATTAATAAAGAATATGGAGCATAAAAAATGGTAAAAAAATTTATTTCACTAAAATTTTCAAACAAGCGTTCACTAATAATTCCTGAGAGTGTAGGACTTTCAGAGGAAGAAATTCAGCGCATTATCTCATCTACTAGACATAGCGACCTAGTTGTAGCGGTTGAAAGCATTAATGCTCTATTTTTAAGGGATGAGCGTTCAGCTCAATTCAACTTATATATAAAAAATGAGAAGGAAACATTATATGGACAAACAATTAAATTGCCATATCCTAAAACTACCGATTTTTATGAACTTCTCTCTAGGTTTGATACAAAACGACGTCGAGCATCGGATATTGAAGAGTTTGACATTGAAGCACCAGATTCAATCACAGAAAGTGAAATTCCATTTGTACAATCGTCGGATACTCAACCTCCACTTGTTCGAAGTCCAAGTGAACGCACTGAAGTAGAAGATAAACCTTCAGAGGTTTACTCATCTCATGAAGAAAAGATGGCCTATGATACAATCGCAGAAGCCTTTGGGAATTCGGAAAAAATGGAAGATAAGACAGTTCAAGAAGAGCCACCTTCTGAGATTGAAGAAGAACAAGTTTCAGAACTCAAAGAGTGCGAAAATTGTGGTTTTAATAATGACTTAGATGCAAAATTCTGCTCTGAGTGTGGCTTCTCCTTTATTGGAAAAAAAGCAGCAGAAACACCCTCAACTGAAACTGGAAATAGTATGAGTACAGCAACAAAAGATTTAGTTGCCAAAGTTTCAAATACTGGCCAAGAAACATTTGTAGTTGACCCTCAAACAAATTATCAGTCATCTGCAGATGACATGCAACAGCTCTTAAAAGTAAAAGATGGCCTTAAAAATCGTGCTCAAATTGAAAAAGATGTTGCTCTAGAATTTGAAAGCAAAAAAGCTGAAGCTATTAAAGCTGCAGATGAAAAAGTAGAAGAAGAAAAGCGTAAAGAACTTGAAGCACTCAATCGTACATTTAAAGAAAAACAAGAACTTGCACGTAGAGATGCTCTTGAAGTTCTATCTGTAGATGAAAAAAATGAAGTAAATTCACGTGTTGATGCTATGAAAAATTATCTAAAACAAGTCTATGAAACAGGTCTACGCAGTATTGATGAAGGCTTTAACATGAAGTCAGCAAATGAATAGGAGATAAAATGGATTTAAAAGAAACAACAAAACGAGTCCAGAAGTATATTGAAACTCTAAAATACAAAAGCTTTGCGAATAAGTTAGAGTTTTTGCGGTTTAACAGCTATCATCATCATCGTCCAATGCGTGAAGTTTTACAAATATTTGTACAGAATCCAGAAGCAAGGCTTCTGGGTTCTTTTGATTTTTGGAAAGACTTTTCAGAGGAGTCGAGTGTAGAATTTGGTCAAAAATCTAGTGTACGTATTTTTGACAAGCAAGGTAAAACTAAGGAAGTACTGTATGACCTAGCTCAGACTACATTAAAAGGAGATGCAGACCTTTCTCTTATCCCTTTTCGTGAGCCAGTACTATCAAGTGAACTACTCTTTAATACTCTTGTTTCTCTATCTGGTGGTTCATTAACGCTTGACGATTATACTTCAGATAAATATTTTGAAGAGTCCTTGGCAGAGATTGAGAGCTTCTTTGAACCTTATCGTGAAACTTTAACCAAATTTACTAAAGAAGAGGTTGATGCAGCCCTTGAAGTTGTCCGCTATAATCTTTACGAAGAATTTGGTGTATATTTGAGTGAGGAATTCGACTATAGCTCAATTGAGAATTCTGTTACGAATACTCTTCAGCATTTTTCACATGACCGGTTCTTACCGGTCTTTTCTTTGGCCAATAATATTTCAAAGGAACTAACAAATCAAGTTAAAGAAAAATACCAGGAAGTTGAACTCCAACTCACTGAAATCAAGCAAGACCAACAGAAGTTCAATGAACAAATGGAAGAATTGGATATTGAGGTTGATTTCTCAGCAAAAGAAAAGGTTGAGAAAGTTAAAGAAAATACCTTAGGTTCTTCAGGTGTCCTTGATAAGCTAGAAAAAGCAGCATCTGACCAAGGTTTCTATTTATGGACTCGAAACGAAAACTGGACAGGTGATCCTGAAGATGATGAAGGACTTCAGTTTCTTTTTGATGAAGGTTTATATGAAGCTCATGCCTATGAGTTTAAAACGGTTGAAGAGCTTGATGAATGGCTAGACAATGAAGAAGTACTTATTGTTGATGGACTAGGAAATCACACAACCTTTGTTGAACTCAATCAGTTCGTACAACAAGAGGAACAAAAGATATTAGAATTTGAAAATAATATGTCAAATACTATTTATGATTTTGTTGCTAGAGATTCAGATTTATTTGTGCAAATAATGCATGAACCATTTGGAGATATAGCAGTTGATGTAGCTTCAAATCGAGATAAGATTACTATTTCACGAGTAGATACAGAAACTAAGGAACTCTATACCTGGTTCGAGATGGAAAAAAGTACTGCCATTGTACTTTCACAAGATAAAAGCTTTGCTAATATCAGTGAGCCACAAAAGAGAGAGTTACTTTCTCATCTTAAACGTGAATATGATGCTAAATTCGTAACGACTAAAAATATCAGTAAGTCTACACCAAAAATTGAAACTCATATGCAGGATGGGAAAACTAATTTCCCCTATAAAGTAGGAGATATTCTTAGTCATCACTGGATTGATGATTCCAAAAAACCACACCATCAAATTTTTAGAATTGCTCGATTAGCTGATGAAAAAACAGGGCAAATACTTTTAGATGAGGTTGAGAGTAAGAACGAACAACCTTATAAGAAGAGTGGTCAAGTCGGTAATGGTGTTTTAGCTGTATCAGGTTATGAAATAGCTTCAGATAAAGAACGTGCAATTTTTGAAGAAGTCTTTGATGGTAAAGTTCCTGCAATTTCAACTGAAGATATTGATAAAAATACTCCTGCAGTAATTCAAGTCAACTGGAACGAAGGCTCAGATAATGATAATTTCAAGTTTCTCAATCAAAACCATGATGGCGAGGGTATAAGCCTTGAGATGTTAAAAGCAATGATATACGACGAAGTACAGCTTGAAAACAATCCTGAAACAGGCTATTACAAAGTTAGTACAACTTTTGATCGGATTGATATTGGAGATGGTTTCGAAAGCAATAAAGAGCTATATCAGGATATTGCTAGATCAAATAACTTGGAAATTGATGTTCAAACTTATTATGACAGTATTGCTCTTGAAAAAGACAAAGTACTTTCTACTCAAGAAATACTTCAGTTAGCCAGAGATAAGATGTCATTACCTGAAGATATTAAGGTTAAACCTAGTGGTGGTGGTAGCTTTTCACTCATGAAAGAACAATTTGGAGGTGTTCTTAATCAGTCTGTTGTTGATTGGTATCCAGGTGGGAAGCTTGAAGTTAAAGATGCTGCAGAACACCTGACAGGTGTACCATTATTTGAACAGCAATTTTACGAAGTACTTGCTGAAATTATTACTGAAGATATTTCAGAAATACAAAAGGAAGAAAAACAGGCAACTGAGGATTTGGTACAGAAGAAGCCTTCTCTTGATTATGAATTAGAAGAAGTTAGACAGAAAATCTTAATTGAAACAGTGACTGCCTTAAACCTTCCGAGTTCTGAATTCCAAATTCAAAAACAAAATAATGAGACAGTGAGTCTCGTACGTACTGGTCCACATAGTATAGTAGCACCACTCGTTACACTTAGAGCAACAGGTGAAGCAGAATTTAATTCTATTAACCTCAAAGCAGCACTAAAGAAATATCCTTCTTTAAGTACTGTCAAAGAAACTTTCGAAAAAGCAAAAGAAAGAATTTTACAGCTTGAAAAAGGGCAAACTGAGCAAGCTAAAGTGCCTACTACAGATGATGTTTCTCTTCTAGAGCAGTTTCCAAACGCTGAAGAACGTGATGAGCTTGATCCTATGGAAGATTTCATGGTTATGTTAATGTCTGGTGAGGATGAGCTTACTATTATTGTTGATGATAAAGATGTCTACCATCACAAAATTAGTGATAGTAGAGATGGCCAACAAATTATTTTTGAAATGCGCCAAGATAAGAGTAAAGATACTCGATACTTGGTTTATGAAAATGGTAAGTTCATAAAAAATACTTTTGGTGATGATATACCTGACAGTCGACTTATTAATCCAATTGGTTTAGAGGACTTAGAACAAAGGCTAGAGGAAAATAAACTTAAGCTACAAAATCAAACTGAAGTATCGCAACAAGTAAAAGAAATATCCTTATTTGATAGTTTTGATGCTGACAAAGAAAAGCCTGATGTTCCTGCTGTTGCGCCTTCTATTGCTCCTACACAACCTAAGTCAAGTTTTGAATTTCCTTTAGAATCTCAGGCAATTTCAGAATTTTATCCTGGTACTCCAGGGGAAAAAGTAAAAGCAAATCTTGCTGCTATTCGACTTGCTAAGAAATTGTCTGATGAAAATAGACTTGCGACGGTTGATGAACAAAAGGTACTTTCACGTTATGTAGGTTGGGGTGGTCTTGCTAATAACTTCTTTGATGAAAGTAATCCAAGGTACTCAGAGCTTCGTGAAGAGTTGAAAACACTTGTTACCGAACATGAGTACAGCAACATGCTCCAATCAAGCTTAACAGCTTATTATACGAGTCCTGAAGTCATTCAAGCAATGTATAACCATTTAAATAATCTAGGATTTAATGGTGGTAGAGTTCTCGACCCTTCGATGGGAACAGGGAACTTTTTTGCTTCAATGCCTGGTAATTTAAAAAATAACTCAGACCTTTTTGGAGTTGAGCTAGATGCAATTACAGGTCAAATAGCAACTAACCTACAACAAACCAGTCAGGTACAAATTAAAGGCTTCCAAGATACAAATTTCAATGATAATGCACTAGACTTAGTCACTACTAATGTGCCGTTTGGTCAGATTATGATTGGTGATGAGAAATATTCAAGAAACTATGCTATACATGATTACTTCATCAAGAAGTCTTTAGACCTTGTACATGAAGGGGGCTTTGTTGCTGTGATTACCTCAACAGCGACAATGGATAAAACGGATAGTCGTTTTAGGGAAGAGATTTCAAAACAAGCTAACCTGGTATCTGCAGTTCGTTTGCCAAATGATGCTTTCAAGAATATCGCAGGTACGGATGTATCGAGCGATATTTTAATTTTCCAAAAAACAAGTACTTCTGAAAGGAAGCCAGACTGGATTAATACCCACAATCTTAATGACGATCTGGGGAACAGGGTTTCAATCAACCGATATTTCCATGAGCATCCAGAATTTGTTCTTGGCCAAGTTGGCATCAAAACATTTAACGGAGGTGTTCTTACTGTTAAGCGTGATTTTGAAGAAGAACAATATATTCCAAAGCTTACTGAAGCATTAGAAAAACAAAGTGATGCAGCCTATTACTCTCATAATAAGTCTGAAGAGTTGATTGAGAGTTTTGGTGCAGAAGAATACTCTCTACCTAGAGAAATTCTTGAAGCCCAAGAGCCGTTCACTTTATTTGTTTATAAAGGCAAGCCATATTTTTATGATGGTAAGCACGTTATTCCTCACTATAAACAATCAAGTGTCACTCTTAATAAAGACGAAACACGAAAAAGGCAGCTAGAGCGCTTCGAAAAGGTACAAGATAGGATATTTGATACAAAGGTTAAATATAAAACAGTGTATTCACAAATAGGATATTTTGATACTTGGTCTAATTTTATTCCAACTGGAGTTGGCAGTGCTTTTAATCTTCAGGACATCCCTTCAGATGTACTCGAAAAGCTTAATAAAGAAACTGAGAGCGTAACTAAGGGGGATTATAGATATACGATTATCCCTGAGAAAGAGCAACTCACTTTAAAAATTGAAGAAGTTGTCAATAGACAATACTTATACCACGTTGATTATTCTAAAAAAGAAGTCAATGCAATTGAAAAGATGATTGACTTACGCTACTCCTTACAAGACCTTTTAAATATTCAGCATAAACCAGGATACACGAAAGAAGAATATGAGCAACTCAGAATCTCTTTTAATGAAAAGTATGATGCATTTGTAGAAGAATATGGCTATATTTCTGACTCCTCAAATCGTCAAATCATGCGTGAAGATGATTACTATCCATTCTTGGCATCTGTAGAAGAAGAAGCCGAAGATGAAATAACAAAAGAGCCTATCCTAACTAAAAGTGCGGTATTTTTTGAGCCAACAATTCAACCTGAACAAAAAATAGTTAAAGTTGAAACTGCTCACGATGCACTTCTTGCTTCCTTAAATCGCAAGGGGCATCTTGATTTTGAGTATATGTCTGACATTTACGGTAAAACCGAGGACGAGATGATTGAAGAGCTTGGCGATAGAATCTACTACGTTGGAGATGGAGAATATGTCACAAGTGAAGATTTTCTTTCTGGTGATGTGAAAACCAAACTTGTTGAAGCTGAAAATAACCAGGAGTTCAATCACGAAGATAGAGATTGGACAAAAAATATTAAAGCTTTACAAGAAGTCATTCCTGATGATCTTCTCCTTTCAGATATTACCTTTAAATTTGGTACTCGATTTATCCCTCTTCCTGTCTATGAAAAGTTCCTGTCAGAAATCATGAATACGAAGGCTAAGGTCATCTATGACAAGCCTTCTGACAGTTATAAAGTAATGGTTGCAGACACACACAAGTTAGCTGTTACTGATACGTACGGATATAAGGGATATAACGGTGAGAAACTTGCGACTGCACTTCTTAATCAACGTGAAGCTAAAATCTATAAGCCAGATGCTGATAATCCTACTAAGCGTGTCCTTGATGAACGTGGGACAGCAATCATGGAAGATAAAGCGAACCTTCTTAAAGATAACTTTAGGTCTTGGGTGCTTACTAATCCTGAAGCTTCAGAACAAATTGTAGACGTCTATAATGACAAATTTAACCGATATGTCACTAAGGGATATGACGGTCAATCCTTTACAGTTAAGGGTCTTGCGAAACAATATACGCTTAGACCTCACCAAAAAAATGCAGCAATGCGAATTGTTCAAGATGAACGTGCAGGGCTTGCTCATGAGGTAGGGTCTGGTAAAACTTTAACAATGCTTGCTTCATGTATGAAATTACAAGAGCTTGGTGTTGTAAACAAACCGCTCTTTGTTATTCCTAAACCACTAATCATGCAGTTTGCAAAGGAAATCTACAAGTATTTCCCAGAAAGCAAAGTTCTGGTTGCACGTACTGAAGATTTTAAAAAGGAAAATCGTAAAAGATTTATTAGCCGTATAGCTAATGGCAGTTACAATGCTATTGTCATTGCGGATTCTCAATTTGAGAAGGTATCTATGAGTAAAGAATACCAGGCAAACTATCTCAGAAATCAATTGTTCGAAGCTCGCGAGCAACTTAGCAAGATGGATCAAGACAACAAATACACGGTTAAAAGAACTGAGAAAGCAATTGAAGGTCTTGAAGCAAGAATTGTTAAGCTACAAAAGCAGGATACGGATACCTTTATTAATTTCGAGGACTTAGGAATTGATATGTTATACGTTGATGAAGCACATGGGTATAAGAACTTAGCACCTTTTTCTCAATTGGAAAATGTTAAGGGTATCTCAACTACTCGAAGCCAAAAAGCTATGGATATGCAACAAAAGGTTGAATATCTGCAGTCTATTTACAACAATAAGCGAGTTGTTTTTTCTACTGGTACACCAATGTCAAATTCAGTAGTTGAACTCTATACTATGACTAAATTTATCGCTCCAGATGTTTTGGAACAATTTGGTATTTCTAGCTTTGACACATGGGTAAGTAGTTTTGGTATCATCGAAAATAACTTTGAATTGACTGCTGCAGGAGCATACAAAATCAATCGTCGCTTTACTAAGTTTGGGAACGTGCCTGAACTTATGAATACATTCCGAAGTACGTGGGATATTCAAACACAAGATATGCTTGATTTGCCAGTACCTGAAGTAGAAATAATCTCACACGAAAGTGAAGTTACAGAAGCACAAGACAAATTTATAGATAGCCTATTAGCACGTGCTGAAGCAATCGAAGAAGGGACTGTAAAACCTTTTGAAGATAACATGCTTAAAATTGTCGGTGAAAGTAAAAAAGCAGCACTGGATATGCGTACTTTAGATGATGTGACTTTCACTAATTCTGACTCAGATAAAATTTCTCAAGTAGTCGCTAGTGTTACCAAAATTTATTTTGATACCCAAGAAGAAAAATCTACTCAAGCAATTTTCTGCGATCAGTCTATTCCAGTAAAATATCGTAATGGCACAAGTAAGAATCCAGACCATACGATTAATAATTTCTCTGCTTATGATGAAATCAAACGTCAACTTGTAGCAAACGGTATCCCTTCAGAGGAAATTAGTTTTATCCATGACACAACGGATAAGACAAAAGACGCATTGATGAAAGATATGCGTACTGGGAAACGTAGAATCCTTTTAGGAAGCACCTCAAAAGCAGGGACTGGTCTTAATATTCAGGACAAGTTAATTGCAGTACACCACGTAGACCTTCCTTGGCGGCCTTCAGACCTTACACAACGTAACGGTCGTATTATTCGACAAGGTAATGAGAACGATAAGGTTCAGGTTCACTACTATATAACCAAAGGTTCTATGGATGCCTACTTGTGGCAAACCTTGGAGAATAAAGCTAAGGTTATCAATCAAATCATGCTAGGTGATACGAAAATCCGTGAAATGGACGAACTTTCTAATGACCAAATTAATATGGCCAAGTTTAAAGCAATAGCTGAAGCTGACCCTGTGCGACAAGAATACATGGAAACGGAGATGAAACTCCAATCTTTAGAACGTTCGAGAGAACGCTTTTTTGATAGTCAAATTTCAAATGTTAAGCGAGTGAAGCGTGAGAAAGAACGCTTGCCAAAATTTGAAGAACGACTTGAATTAATTACCGCAGACTTGAAAGAAGTTGAAGCTACAGAGAACAACTCATTCTCAATTACCGTCCATTATAAGGGTAACGAACGTGCTTTTACAGATGACGATAAGAAAACTGAAGTTGCAGAGTTTATAGCTAAACAAATCAACAACAATACGTTAGCTTATAACTTTGCAAAGGCTACAGGTGCTAATGATACGAAAATCACACATATTGCTACATATAGAAACTTCCAAATTCTTCATAATCCTGCATTAGGAGATGGAGAAAAAGAACGTCTTATTCTAAAAGGAGAAGCTCAATACTCGTTCTGGGTGAATCCTTCAGCACCGCTTGGAATATTGACACGTTTAGATGGTTTATTTGAAAAGGGAATATCTCGTGACTACTTGAATACGAGTGAAGAAATATCTCAAATTAAATCATCAATAAATTATATCGAGTCTAATAAAGATTCTACTTTTCCAAAAGAAAAAGAGTACCAAGAAGTTAAGTCACGTTGTGCCGAACTTCGGGATGCCTTGGAAAACAAAAAAGAACTCACGAAAAATAACCAGGAGAATGAAAAATCTCTGAATATATAAAAGGAGAACAAAGATGCCTTATATTTGGGTTGAAGAAGAACCAAGAAAAGAAGATGGATTAAGAGATTTTAGTGTCACAACAGTAACAAGTGATGGAAATGAATTTCATAGCATCGGTGGCATAGCCGACAGCAATCATATTGAGCTTTTAAATGAATTTGAAAAAATGGAAATCGATAAAAATAAGATACTGCTTATTATTGACCCACTATTTTTTGGAAGTCAAAGGGACTTAAAAAATTTATCTTGTAAAGTACAGATAATAAATAAAGATCAGTCTGTTCTTGAAAATAAAAAAGTAAAAATTAAACATCCTTTCCCTAATAAAAGTTACGCAAGATCTATTCTTTTTAAAGGAAATAAGCAGTTTAAATTTGGACAAGTTTTTGAAATTAAATCAATTGAAGATTTAGAAAATATATCGCATATAGAAATTGAGTGGACAGCAACTGAGATTTCAGATTACCAATTCAAAGTGGGAGAAAGGTTAACTCCTATTCATACAGTAGTAACTAAATCTACCATTTATCCGCAGTTTATTTTTTCTTCTGTACGTCCGACAGCAGATAGTTACGATGACAAAGGAAGAATTATTGAGAAAAAATTTAAACATGAATACATTGATGAAAAGCAACCTCGTTGGTATTTTCTAAATGTTCCTGAAGAAATGTATGAAGGTGATATTGATTATGACGTTCAAAGTTTTGTGGAGTCTGATGGTGTAATGTTACTAAAGACAAGAAATATCAGGAAACACCTATTACCTGATAACTCCTTTTTTATAAAATAAAGAAAGGTAAGTGTAGCGTAGAAAATAACAGAAAAAGAAAGGAAAAAATATGTCAGAAGATAAACATGATGCACGAAAGCAGCTCGAAATAAATGCCAAGAAAAAAGACATCATGGAAGTTGCCCAAGCCTTTGGCATGACAGTTAATAAAGCTGGGAACAGTTATCAAGGTGAATTTCAAGGTCACAACACCTTTACAATTTATCCTGGTACAAACAGTTTCCTTTGGTACGGAAGAGGGCTAAACAACAAAATGAGCGTTGTTGATTTAGTTTCTGTTTTGAAGTTTGGAGCGACTACTAAAGAAGAAATTGATGCAGCTTTTCCAAAAAGTGTCGTTGAACTTAATCGAGTAGAACTTGCTGAATATGTTCCTGGTAAAATACCTGATAAAAAAATATTTAGATACTATTATGAAGAGAGTCCAGACATGGAACTCGCTATTAACTACCTTGAACATGAGCGAGGGATTTCAAGAAAAACTATTGACTACTGTATTGATCTAGGAGTAATTGCCCAAGCTGAGTGGAGAACTGAGCTAGATGATGGCAGTTATTTTTATGAACCTGTAGTTATTTTTAAAAATCTTGATAGTAAAGGTAATGTTATTGGGGGGAGCGCACAAGGTATTGAGTCGCATCCTGAGATACCAGGACACACACATAAAAGTGGACATTTAAAACGTGTTCTACCCAATTCTGGAAGCAACAGTGGGCTAAAAATATCTATTGGGACTCCTAAAAATGTTGTACCGATTGAAGCTCCGATTGACTTGCTATCTTACCTTGATTTGAACCAAGACACAATACAGGACACAATCTTAGTTGCTGCAGACGGATACAAACCTGATGCGTATTGGAGAGCAATGGGAGAAGTAATGCTTGCTTCTCCTTTAGTTTCTGAAGAAATGAAGAAGGATAAGGAGTGGGCTCTCAAACATTTAACTGAACATCCTGAGCAACTTCGAAAAAATTATCAAGCCTTAATTTCAAATAGTGACGACCTGACAGGTCAATTTATTTTTGCTTTTGATAATGATGAACGAGGTCAATCTTTTATTGAAATATTCAAAAAAGATAATCCAGATATACTAGAAAAAATAAAAATTGAAGTTCCTAATGATGCGCACGATTGGAACGATCAGTTAAAACTGAACAACCAAAAATCAAAAGACCATAACACACCAGAGAATACGAACCCAGATAACAATATCCCTTTTGATGAATTTGGTTTTATTGAACCTCCGCCTGAGTTTGACAACATGGATTATATTCCTGAGAATTCTACTCCTGAAGAAACCTATCAAATACCTCAAAGAGATAATCAAATTGAAGATTATAGTCAAACAAAATTTGTAAAGATTTATGTGACTGAAAATGATAATAAAGGAAAACCTACCCAAGTCGCAAAAATTTTTGAACTCAATAAGCTTACTAATATCTCTAATTTAAAAACAGATATAACTGGTAGAGTTTCCTTGGATGTTGTGAATGTACTTACTCTTGCAAAGAACAATGAATTCTTACAAGAAGCAAAATATAGTGTTGACAAGCAATTGAAAAATAACCGTTTCGTACTTTCATATAACATTTCAAAAGATAGTATTGAACGCCCAACTAAGGATGAAATTCAAAAGCTTAATAACTATAAAGGGAAGTTTGAGCAACAGGATAAACAAAATAATAAAGCAGTTCATGAACAAAATTCCTACAATAATAAAAAATATGTAAAAGATAAAACTTCAACTGCAGATAAAACAAGTACTTTATCTGATGCTCTTGCAAGTAAAAATGTACAAAGAGTAAATACTTTTCTTAAGCAAGAACTAGAAAGTTATCGGTCACTAGAAAAGTACAAAAGCTATCTAAATGTTCTCTCAAATATGCCAGAACTGGATTCAAAAAATATTCGTCTATTGGTTGAACAGAAGCCAGATGTAAAGATGGTCAAAGAGTTTAATACTTGGTCAAATGATTATAAGCGAAAAATTATTTTCAAATCTAAGGCAATAAAAATGTTCGTTCCATCACCACAACCAAGTTGGGACAAGAACGAAAACATGAAATTAGATGAACAAGGTAATCCTGTTATTTCATCAGTTAATGAACAGCTTGTCTCCGTTTTTGATATTAGTCAAACAGAAGATTTTGTCAAAGGCAAGCAAATTGATAGTGATTTGGTTCAGGAAGTTTCATCATCAATTCCTCGTGAAAAAGCCATTCAATATTTTCAAGAATTATCTAAGCTCTCCACAAAGTCTATTCACTTTACAGAAAAAGCAATGGAAGTTGATGATAAATCGATTCATTTTGAAAACTCCTGGTATTCAAAACAAAGAGAAGTTTTATATATTAAAAAACATTTATCTCCTGAAAAAGCACTCCAAACCTTAGTGCAAGAACTTGCATATCAAAAATATTTTAACTCAGAACTTTCTCCTGAATTGCAAAAAGCTGAAGTGCTATCCATGTCCTACATTATGCTTAGACAGATTGGACTTGAAACAGACTTACAAATTCCCAATGTGTTTTCTCAAATGAATGCTGTTGAAATTGAAAATACTTTAGATGGTCTCCAAGAAAAAACGAATTCATTTTCTAAAGAATTCCGCTCACTTCGAAATCCGAAAAAGAAAAATAAGATGCAAGAAATGAGCTTTAAGGAAAAAATGGAACTAGCTAAACATAAACAACAAAAACAGATTAAGGAAAAATCATCTGGAAAAAAAGTTCAGGGAGTGCCGAAAGTTCAAGTGATATAAAAGCAAGCGAACTTGCGGCACTCCGAGCAAGCGTGTAGAAGTTAGGAGAAGAAATGAAACAAGAATTAAATATTGCCTATATTTTTTCTTGCATTATGGTTGATAATGAAAAGTTAACTTTACCTGTAGCAAGCAAAAAAATTAAACATTTCATCAACAAAAGCCAAGGTTTAGTCGATGAAAATGAACTTGATGAATGGAGAAAAGTTGAAGAAGAATTAATTCATATGGATTTGGATTCATTTGAAAATTGGAAAAAAATAGCGATCAGATATTTTAAAAGCAGTAAAAATGTTTTAGAAAAATAAAGCAAGGGGCTTGGGGATTTCCCCAAATCAATATTAAGGTCAAAATAGGTCAGAAACGTGCCCATGCGTTTCCTGAGATATTCTGACCTTATATTTTTCGCAAGTGGGTACCCACTTGCTATGCCCGCGAGAGCAACGCTCTCCCCTTGGGGGTTGGTTTTTGTGGGGGTTTATCCCTTTGCTTTATTTTGTAATTTAGAAAGGAAATGAGGGACTTTAATTTGAAAGAAGTAGAACGAACACGTAAAATTCAAACTAAATTTTGGACAACTCCACAAGAGAAAGCTCAATTATTAGAAAATATGAATCGAGCAGGGTACAGAACTCTAGGGAGTTATTTACTGAAGATGGGATTAGATGGTTATGTCGTGAATATAGATTTTTCAGAAATAAAATCTACTCTAGGTGAACTTGGTTCTGTTCGGTCAGAATTGAACAAGATTGGTAACAATATAAACCAAGTTGCAAAACACGTGAACCATAGTCATGAAATAGATGTCATGGATTTCTATATTTTAGAAGAAGAAATGAAGTCTATGAGGAAACAAATGGAAAAGTTTGAGAAGCAAGTTGTTCAAACATTTAACAATAAAATTAATCAACTGGAGGGCAACTAATGGTTGTTGTACCAAAACCTAAACAAATTAAATCAGAAAAAGCTTTGAAGAGTGCAGTCAAGTATATTTTGAATCCGCAAAAAACTGATGAGCAAGTTTTGACGAGTGGGTTTCATATTAACAACTTGAATTTTGGAGATGTTGAAATGGGCTATACAAGAATGTTAGCTCGAAAGATGGTTGGACGACAAAATAAACAAGTTCTTGCACAACACCTGGTACAATCTTTTCGCTATGAAGATGGTTTATCTGCAGAAGAAATTCATCAAATTGGCCGTGAATGGATTGAACAATTGACAGGCGGTAAGCATGAATACATTATTGCCACTCACATTGATAAAGGTCATATCCATAATCATATTATCTTTAACACTACTTCAAATGTTGATTTCAAAAATTTCCGTTGGAAAAAAGATACCCTCAAAATTGCACGTGAACTTTCAGATAAAGTTTCGCTCAAACATGGAGCGATTTTAGAAAATACAAGTCCATATCAAAAGTCCTATCATAGTTACCAAAAATATTTAGCGGAAAATCCTATCCGCCCTGAATTGAAAAGTCGTTTAAATTTTCTCTTAAAACACTCTCTCAGTTTGGATGACTTCAAAATAAAAGCTGCAGCCTTGAATGTTACTGTTGATTTTTCTGGGAAATATACGACATACCGATTGAATGATTATGAACAAAAGAGACCAATTCGTGATAGCAGTCTTATCTCAAAAAAAGACCAATCAAGTATGAAAACAAATCCAGAAAAAAGAATATTCTCAAAAGAAATGATTGAAAAGAAGTGTATTCAGAATCAAGATATGAAAAAGAAAACACTCAGTTCTAGTGAAATCTTAGCCGAATATCAAAAACAACAATCCTGGTACAAAGAGAACAGTAATATCAAATTAGTCCTAGAAGATTGGCAAGTTGATCAAGAAGTAGATTCAGGAATTTATATATTTGTTCAAGCAGGCCACCGTGAAGGTTCAATCAAAATCCCTCACTCGGCAATTGACCGCAACGAAGATGGAAAACTTGAAATTCATATTAGTAGCTATTCAAAGTTTGCTTTTATGGATGCAAAGAATCCTTCAGAAAGTTATGTTCTATGGGGACATCAAGTAATTTCTCAACTCTCACGTGAAAATGATAATGTACCTATCTACAATAATAAAGCAATGAATAACGTTCATAATTTATTTGATGCGATGAATTTACTAGCCAAACATGGTGTTACTGGTCGAGAATCATTCGAACATCTGGGAGAAGATTTTGTATCTGAAATGAGAGAAATTGAAGCTTCACTCGATAAGCTCGACAAGCTTATTCAAGATAAAACAGATAGCATAAAATTCAACCAACATGATAATGTTCAAGTGCAGCAGCTTAAAAACTTGCAAGAAGAAAGAAAAGATTTGCAGAAATCTTATAACAAAATTACTGCAGACCTTGAACTTTACGATAACATTCAAAATTTCAATCAAGTCAAAGACAAACAAAGAAAACAAGAAGAAAGAAAAGAGCAACCACATGCAAAATTATGATACTGAAGAAAGACGAAAAAAAGAAAAATTCTATGATAAGGATTATGCGAATATCCCTCGTGAAAATCTTTTTGATTTTATTAATGAAAAAAATGCTTTTACTCCTCAGCAAACTCAACGTTTTGGTTTCCCTTACTGGGAGTATCATTCTTTAAAAGAAAAAGGTTTTTGCTTAGGACAACTTGTCTTTAAAGAGTGGGGTCAAAATATGAGCCTTGTGACATACTTTGATCTTTCATCTGGTTTCTTTGGAAATGGAAAGTTTTTGACTTTTCGTGACAGTCAGGCAAAGTATATGCCTAAAGGTGGTCATTTAGACCTTGCGGAAGTTTCAGTAGGTGAAAAATTTATACTGGAGCTTAATCAAAAAGAAAATGGTTCATCTTTTATAGAAGAAATATGGAAAATCCCTGCAGGG
>NZ_CP071304.1:0-11847 GCF_017309645.1 Lactococcus sp. LG606 | reverse complement strand
TTCTCTTCCCATAGTTCTTTGACTTCTGATTCTGTATAAAACACTTCATTTTCTTTCAAGCGTTCAGAAATGGCTTCTTTCATGAATGCTTGATTTTTTAGGCTTCTATCTCTGACTTTTCTTTCTTGACTTGTGCCACTCAATTGGTAAGTGGTGTACTTTCCTTTATCATCAACAATCAGCCCTAAAGCAGTTGCTTTATTTTTAAAATCGGTCCAATTGCTGGCATGAGAAAGTAAAAATTTGATTTTGCTTTTTATTTCTTTTCGATAAGAATTTTTAGCAAGGTAGACTTGATATTTTTTGTGAGAATTTTTCAAGTTACGGTCAATAATTTTGCAACCATACTCTTTAGAAATGACATCAGATATTTCTTTCAATTCTTCTAGCTGGCTTTTAGATTGTTGAAATTTTTTGAGTGTTTTTGGATTTGTGGCATTCAAAATAATATGGTTGTGTAAGTGTTCTTTGTCGGTATGTGTGGCGATAACAAATTCTGCGGATTCGCCTAGATAGGCTTTCATGGTTTTTAAACCAATCTCATGGACTTGTTCTGGTGTTAAATTATCTTCTGGCGAAAAAGATTGGACAAAATGAAAACCAAATCGTTCATTTTCTTTTGGTTGATTACCAGCTAAAATTGCCATTTCTCTTGTCAGTAACATTTCATCATAGGCATTGCTTGGGATGTTTATGTTTTGTCCTGATACTAATTCACCGTTATTTGTTTTTTGAGGGTCAGTAATATATTTTAAAGCACTAGAAAGTCCTTGTTTACTGTGTAATGTTCCTTTCGATTGTTTTGGCATGTTAATCACAGTCATGGTATTATCCCTCCGTTATTTTTTTCAACATGTTTCTTAACTTTTGGTCTAAACTTTGAATTTCTTTTTGATACTCATTGAGTAATTCTTTAGTTTGATTCTGTTCAGATTCATTTAAATATTTGGCAATTTGATTGAGATTATTACCAATCCGATTGACTTCTAAATTTGCCTGCGCAATGGTAGACATAATTTCTTTAAGAGAAGAAAAATCCACCGTGTAAATTTTTTTATCTAAACAGGACTTACGAGCAAATTCTCCAAAATTTGTTAGGTTGGCTTCCTGCATTCTTTTTTCAATAATTTGATTTTCTAGCTCATTGACACAAAAATATTTTCCGATATTTCTTTGTCTATTTGCTTTTTTACCCATGTAAAAACCTCCGAAAAGATAAGAATAGTAATTCTATTATAATATATTATAGCGAGCTTACTATGTGTATATACACATAGGTTAAAAAGTAATCATCTTCCACTCGGTCACACCTAAAATTTACATTTTAGTTTGTTCCTCGCTTCAGACGATTCTTTTTATTTTTGGGGCGTTGCCCCAATCCCCATTTTTTAGAAATAGCTAGGATAATTTTCAACATCTCCGTACAAACTTTCAACTGTAAAACACAATTCTTCGACTTCATTTTCTGGAATTTTTTCAACGACTTCTTTTGCTTTTTTGTAGTCGTTTAATTCGTCTTCGTCAATTAGTTCGGATAGTTCTTCAATTAATTTATCAAACATAATTAATAACTTTTCTTTAACAACTGGAAATTCATTTGCGTAGGAAATAGCTTCAAAAATTTGTCGTCCATAGTCTTCTACTTCTGTCATTATTTCTTGTTCATTCATTTTTTTCATTTTCCTTTTCCTTTGAATTTGTTTTTAAAACTGTCTAATTTAACTTCCTTTTTAGGTTTCTTTTTTTATTTTCTTTTAATACCATACTTTGTTAAATATCGTTTTAGTGTACTGACTGGAATTTTAGTATGATGTTCAATTTCTTTTAAAGTATATTCTTTTGATTGATATAGATTAAACGCTCTTTGTAGTAAAGGGTCGTCTTTTTGAAAGGTACTTTTTCTTCCAGTAAATCGTCCTTTTTTCTTTGCTAACTCAATCCCTTGTGCCTGCCTTTCCTTAATTCTTTTCCGTTCGCTTTCCGCTTGATATTTGTATAATTCAACGACTAAATTATTAATTAATCGTCTCAAATTTTCGTCTTCAATCCCATTCATTGAGGGCAAGTTTAAGACTTCCAGCGTAGCTCCTTTTTGTTGAATGGCATTCATAATCTCTGTAAGGTCTTTATTGTTCCGCCCTAAACGGTCTAACTCCGTTACAATGACAATATCCCCCTCACGCAGATAGTCCAGCATGGCTTGTAATTGAGGACGTTCGGTGGATTGTCCGCTTGCTTTATCTGAAAAGACCTTAGAAACGCTCTGTAACGCTTCTAATTGTCTATCTAGGTTTTGTTCTTTGCTACTTACTCGTGCATAACCAATTTTACTCATAAATCACACTCCCTATTTTGGCAAACTCTAATGAGCCTTTACAAATCTTATTATATCAGAAAAACAAAAAAGCCCACTAGAGTGTACTCTAATGAGCTTAAAATAAATATTTCATGGCTTATCTTTTTTGCTTAAACTAAAAGCCCATTTTTTTATGATATTCCTATCTTCTTTACAGGCATACTCAATTAAACAAATTATTAATAAAAGACAGATAAATATTGATATTCTTTTTACATCACTACTAACATTTAGACTTGCAGACAAGTTATTTAAAAAGTGAACAGTTATAGGTACAATTAGATTGCCCGATATTAGATATAGCGCCCCAAGATTTAAACCTAATAAAGAAAAACCAATGAATGTTAGAATATTACTGCTAGCATGGATAGAACCAAAAATTAAAGATGATAAAACAAGAAATACCACAAACAGATATTTTTTAGATACACCAAGTTTCAAACCAATAAATAAAATTGCATTTAGCAACAAACCTCTGTATAGAATTTCCTCCATGAGAGGTGCTGAAATAACTGTATCAAAAAGTTGTGGAACTAACATTTTAGGGTGGTCTGTTAGGTTCTGTTGCAAAGTTTCCGATAAGCTCATTTTGAGGTAAAATAATTGAAAAAGATAGCTTGGAGGAATGAAGATGACTCAGTTCAAAGGAAAACAATTTCAAAAAGACGTGATTATCGTAGCCGTCGGCTACTATCTTCGGTACAACCTGAGTTATCGTGAAGTGCAGGAAATTCTGTATGACCGAGGAATTCACGTTTGTCACACCACAATTTACCGTTGGGTGCAAGAATACGGAAAGATTCTTTATCAAATTTGGAAAAAGAAAAACAAACAGTCCTTTTATTCATGGAAAATGGACGAGACTTATATCAAAATTAAAGGAAAGTGGCATTATTTATATCGCGCTATCGATGTAGATGGCTTAACCTTAGATATCTGGTTACGGAAAAAGCGCGACACACAGGCTGCGTATGCTTTTCTAAAACGACTGAAGAACCAGTTTGGAGAACCAAAGGTTCTAGTAACGGATAAAGCACCCTCTATTAAGAGTGCCTTCAGAAAGCTTCAGAAAAATGGACTGTATATAACAACAGAACATCGAACAATCAAGTATCTGAATAATCTGATTGAACAAGACCATCGTCCAATTAAGCGAAGAAACAAATTTTACCAAAGTTTGCGAACAGCCTCAACCACGATTAAAGGCATGGAAGCGATTCGAGGAATTTATAAAAAAAGCCGAAAAGAAGGGTCTCTTTTTGGCTTTTCCGTCTGTACAGAAATCAAAGGACTATTAGGAATCCCTGCTTAAATAAGAATCATCTTGAAAAACTAATGACCTTTTTGAGACTTTGCAACAGAACCCATTGGTTTGTGTAAACGCAAAGAAACGGCGGCTCTGAAAATCAAAGCCACCGTTTCATAGGCGTGAAAATATGTCTGCTGTACGACGGCTTTTTTCTTTTGCCGTCGTGCGGCAGATTATTGCTTATGGAATTGTTTTTCTATCACATTACTGTTATAAGTACAACAAGTATACCAAGCACAATTCGATACCAACCAAACACCTTAAAATCATGTTTTTTGATAAAGTTCATTAGGAATTTAATTACTAAGACAGATACCGCAAATGCCACAGCCATACCGAGAACAAGAGCGAGCAGTTCTGCACTTGTAAAATCAAACCCGAATTTTAACAGCTTAAAAGCACTTGCTCCAAGCATAGTAGGTACTGCGAGGAAAAAAGTAAACTCTGCTGCTGCCACTCGTGAAACTCCTATGAGTAAAGCACCTATAATCGTTGCTCCCGACCGTGATGTGCCGGGTATAAGTGATAACACTTGAAATGCCCCTATCAAGATTGCTGTTTTATAGCTGATGTCAGAAAGTGCCATAGTAGTAGGAGTACGCTTTTTATTCCAATTTTCTATGAGAATGAATAACAAACCATAAAAGATTAACATGATTGAAATCACAATGGGGGTTTGGAGGTAAGCATCCAAATAATCATTAAATAGAATCCCCATAATAGCTGACGGTACACAAGCTACCGCAACCTTGAACCACAACGAGAAAGTATCCTTTTTAACAATTGACTGTGCTTTGTTCTTAAATTGAAAGGGAAACATCTTGTTCCAAAACATTACAACCACTGCGAGTATAGCTCCAAGTTGAATAACAACAAAAAACATTTCTTTAAATGCTTCGCTCATATTAAGTGTGATAAATTCGTCCACAAGAATCATATGTCCTGTGCTGCTGATAGGTAGCCACTCAGTAATACCCTCAACAATTCCAAGAAAAATAACTTTTAAAATTTCTATAAAATCAAGTACCATTATTTCAAATCCTCCTTTTTAAAATGATGAAAGGTCATAAGAAAACCAACTGCTGATACAAGAATAATAATAGATACAGACAGCAGTGTAGGATAGCCGGTACTCTGAAGTTTACCCTGCACCAAGAAATAGGTGGCTGTCCACGGATACAACGCTCCCCATTCTTGATTTGAAAGTGCGACACTTCCCATGACAATCACGGCAGAGCCAATCATCGGGGCGACAAATCCTTTTGTTTTCATAGCAACAAACACAAAAGGAGAAACTGTTAAAAACATCAGGATACTGCCAAACAAAAACTTGGGGAGCCATACTATTGCCACTAGTAAGCTATATCCCTCCAATGTAAAGACAGCGTCATATAGCCCACAAACGATAAATATACCTGCCCATGTTACAAGGGTTAGCATAACAATCCAAAGAAGCAGGGTGCAAAATTTTCCAATTAATAGTTTTGTCCTTGAAATGGGTATGGGCAATATGGTTTTGAGGGTGCTTTCTGTGTACTCTCTGCTAAACAAGTAAGCTGCAATTGCCACATATATCATAATGTTTACCAGCAGCATGATATACACTACACTGTTGCTGTATATGTCAGACAAGGTAAAGATAATCTCCGGCTTATCAAAATGTGTTTGCAAGGCTTCTATTAACATCAAAAGTGGGGTAGATAATACCCCTGCCACACTAATTAGCACCATTTTTGAACGCTTTAGTTTTAATAATTCACAAGAAATAAGATTAAGCAATACCGCCACCTCCAATCAGTTTAGAAAAGTAGTCCTCTAAGTTTTCCTCACTATCATTTATCCTTGTCACGAGCAGTCCATTTCGTGCAAATTCTCGATTGATTTCTCCAACACTTTGGCTAAAGTCATAAATTCTCACCGTACCGTCCTGCACTGTAAAATCCGTCATGTGGTAGTGGTTTTCTAAAATCTTTCCGGCTATCTCACTGTCAGATAAATCAAATTGAATGTATTTTCGATTCCTTTTGTGAAGCTCGGATATATTCACTTCCTCTACTAAATGCCCCTCGTGCATAACGCCGATAATATCTGCTATCTGTTCAATCTCGCTTAAAACATGGCTTGAGATAAAAATGGTAATGCCATGATTGTGACTAAGTTCAGATAAAAATGAGCGTATTTCAACTATTCCAATGGGGTCAAGTCCGTTAATCGGTTCGTCAAGTATTAAAAGCTCCGGCTCGTGCATAATGGCGGCGGCAATACCAAGCCGTTGCTTCATTCCGAGGGAATAATCGGAAAAGACTTTTCTTTTCTCCTTATGCAGCCCCACAACTTCAAGAGCTTTTTCTACTCCACTTTTAGATACTCCCCCTCGCAGTTTAGCGAGAATTTGCAAATTCTCATACCCTGTTAAATTACTGTAAAATCCCGGTGTTTCGATAATAGAGCCTACTTTGCTATAAAGGGTATGGATATTTTCCTTATAGTTTGTGCCAAACAAGCGTACCGTTCCCTCCGTTGGGAAAGCAAGCTGCAACATCATTTTCATTGCTGTGGTTTTGCCTGCTCCGTTTCTGCCGAGCAAACCATAAATTTTGCCCGTTGGCACATGAAGATTGACCTTATCGACAACGGTGGCTGTTCCGTATCGCTTCGTAAGATTTTCTGTTTCAATGATATAATCCATATTTGATTTTCCTTTCCGTTGGTTGCTGTTCTTGTTTTCACTGACCACAATTTTATTATCACATGAGCTATATCAAAAGCCAAGAAACCTACCGTCACATCGCCTACATCTATCATGTCAACATGAAAAAAAGCCCCGACACTTATCGTGTCAGAGCCTATTTCAA
The DNA here is from genome assembly GCF_017309645.1 of Lactococcus sp. LG606. NCBI lineage: Bacteria > Bacillati > Bacillota > Bacilli > Lactobacillales > Streptococcaceae > Lactococcus > Lactococcus sp. LG606. The sequence goes on along the minus strand of NZ_CP071304.1, from coordinate 5,327 downwards.
GGGATTTATATCGTTTTTACTTTGTTCCGTTCTGCTTAATCCAAACAACTATTTTTGCGACAAACAGCAGAAACATAAGTGCTGTTATATATGGTTCTCTTGCTGCTGCTAAGAAACAGATAGCCAAAGCAGTGAGTCCAAGGGAGCATTTTGTAGCAATGCCGCCCCATGTTTCTTTATCTAAATGGGTAAGTATTATTTTAGCAATCCCTATTACAATCAAGGCGGCAAAAGCACTCCAGTAGACTGCAAGATTGAATGGTGTGGTGGCTGTAAATGATAGTAGATTGACCGCATAAACATAACCGCCAACAGAGTTTCCATATAACGGAAGAAATATAAACGCAACTGCCATCATATCCAATATTCCATAAATATAGTTGTAAATCTTTTTCAAGTTGGAACGATTTTCAGTTTCGGCAAGTGTAATCAGTTCTTCGCCCGATAGTAGTTCATCTATGGTCACAGAAAAGAATTTAGAAATACACTTGAGCGACTCAATGTTAGGGTAACCCTTGCCGCTTTCCCATTTTGAAATGGCTGTTCTTGATACATATAATTGCTCCGCAAGTTGTTCCTGCGTTAAGTTCTTTCCAGTCCTAAGCTGTTGTAGCTTTTCATTAAATTCCATGATTCTCCTCCTGTTTGTTCCTTGTTTTCATACGTCCATCAACGGGTTTTTCTGCATCTTTTGGTATCATCCATGCACGACCAAATTTTTCAGTTCCGTCAATGCGATTTTCCTCACATAATTTTTGTATCCGTCTTTCCGATATGCCCCATTTTTCAGAAGCGGCTTTCACAGAAATGTAATCCATAATATCAACTTCCTTTCGCAAAGAGTATATAATTATTATATACGGAATGACGAATAATAGCAAGTTTCTCTCCACTAATACGAAATTATACACTACTAAACATAAAATCATACTTCGTTCAAATATCATCACCCGAAATGTACAATGATATAGGGTGATATTAAAATGTACCAAGATGAAAGAAAACTTGATTTTAAGCCGTTAGGTATAGCGATAAAAAAAGCTCGGGAAGCAAAAGGGTGGACACAGGAATATCTTGCCCAACTGGTAGACCTTACGCCACGCTCTATTATGGGTTCTGTTGCAAAGTTTCCGATAAGCTCATTTTGAGGTAAAATAATTGAAAAAGATAGCTTGGAGGAATGAAGATGACTCAGTTCAAAGGAAAACAATTTCAAAAAGACGTGATTATCGTAGCCGTCGGCTACTATCTTCGGTACAACCTGAGTTATCGTGAAGTGCAGGAAATTCTGTATGACCGAGGAATTCACGTTTGTCACACCACAATTTACCGTTGGGTGCAAGAATACGGAAAGATTCTTTATCAAATTTGGAAAAAGAAAAACAAACAGTCCTTTTATTCATGGAAAATGGACGAGACTTATATCAAAATTAAAGGAAAGTGGCATTATTTATATCGCGCTATCGATGTAGATGGCTTAACCTTAGATATCTGGTTACGGAAAAAGCGCGACACATAGGCTGCGTATGCTTTTCTAAAACGACTGAAGAACCAGTTTGGAGAACCAAAGGTTCTAGTAACGGATAAAGCACCCTCTATTAAGAGTGCCTTCAGAAAGCTTCAGAAAAATGGACTGTATATAACAACAGAACATCGAACAATCAAGTATCTGAATAATCTGATTAAACAAGACCATCGTCCAATTAAGCGAAGAAACAAATTTTACCAAAGTTTGCGAACAGCCTCAACCACGATTAAAGGCATGGAAGCGATTCGAGGAATTTATAAAAAAAGCCGAAAAGAAGGGTCTCTTTTTGGCTTTTCCGTCTGTACAGAAATCAAAGGACTATTAGGAATCCCTGCTTAAATAAGAATCATCTTGAAAAACTAATGACCTTTTTGAGACTTTGCAACAGAACCGTCTGTTATTTGTTTATCTAGCAACTGTTGATTAAGTATCTCTATTTTCCCATAAAAAAACATCATCATATTAGTTACAGCTAACCAAATCCCTGTATTTATTATTTAGTTATAGGTGCAAATTTTTGCTTGCAACTTAGAAAGTATTTGATTAAAGCATAGCTAGTTAAGACAAAGAAAAATAAGAAAATGTAATTACTATTGCCGATTGCTGATTCCTTATAAGTTAGATACAGAACATAAACTATCACAAATAGTATGGTATGGTAAAAGCCTTCACAAAAAAAATCTTCATTATTTTCATCACGCATAAATGCTACTAATTTTTTTACCATAACTTCCACCACTTTCTAGGTGCTTTCCTTGGTTCTTCTGCCACGCTTTCTACTTCCTGTGGTTGTTTGCTACTCACTTGCTCCACTTTTGTATCTTGTGTAGGCATTTTAAGAGCTTTTAAGTCATTGATTTCTGACTTATACTCATCAAGTAACTTTTTATCCTGCAATGCTAGGCGTTGCTGTTGGTCTAAGAGGTTTTGAGTTTGTTTTTGTGCTTCCACTAAACTTTTTATTTGTTCGTCTTTTGTTTTTAGTTGCTCCAGTAAAACATTATTTATAGATATTTCTTTATCTTTTTTTGGTCGATTTTTAGTCGGTTCTTTAGTCGATTTTTGGTCGATTTTTGGTCGATTTTTAGTTAGCCTATTTTTTATAAACCTTTGTTCTTCAAGGTTTAAGACAATAGCACCACTAGAGTTTTTTAGTCGATTTTTAGTCGGCAAAAACTTTACGTGATATTGTATTGTCTGCTTTATAACTCCTAACTCGTCCGCAAGTTCCTTTATGGTTTTGTAGTTTTCATTCATTTTCTATGTCCTGCCTTTTAACCGTTGGTAGGTACTGTTCGATTGCTTTTTTGAGATACTTAGCTATATTGCGTTTTGAATAGGCTTCTTGTTTACCTCTCACATAAGAGAGGTGGTCTTTGACCCCATTCAACCCTCGTAGGGCTTTCAGCTCGTCATAGAGAGGGTACACGTGCGCCTGCAATCCTGCCATAAGTGACGTATCAGTCATTTCATAAGGACTTAATAGCATATTATCCAACAAAAGTTTCGTGTATTTACTTTTTAATGCTTTCCCTGCTAAAAGTTCTTCTGCTTGTTCTTTATTTGCTTTATCCTGCAAATAAATAGGGTCTTGTTCTTCCAGTTTGTAGAAGTCATTTCGTGCGACTGGTTTCTTCGTGATATGAAAGACAATAGAATCAATCGAACGTCCTTTTTTAATCTTTTCATAAGACACATTAAAAGAGGTATATTTGTTAATTTCTTCTATTGGTTTTTTTAGCACCCATTTGTCAAAATTTCTAAAGTCTTTATACTCATTGACGGTATCAGACATTATCCTCAATTCTTTAACCAATATTGAGGGATTGCGGTAGCTTTCCACTTGTTCGGCTCGCCGTCCTCCCTTATTGCTGTAATGCTCGTATTGGTTATAATTCATAGACAACCATTTATAAAGAATAATGCTGTACTTACTATTTAAGTCTACAAGGTCAGACAAAGCATATTGCGTGAATTTTTCTTTCAGCTCAATCAAATAAGGCATAATTTCACGATGAAATTCTATTTTTACTTCGTCATTGTAGCTATTCCATTCTACAAAAGGGATAGGAACAATACTTTTCATGTTATAACCTTTTCCTTTAACTTCTTTAATCTGAAAAAAAGCTTGCTTTTGCATTTTTTCAATGGCTTCTTTAAAACGACTGTGTTTGTCATTATCAGACACCTTAAAGAAAGCGAATAGTTCAGTCTTTGATAATAAAATCGTATGGTCTTTGGGTGGATTGTCCGTATCAATACAAGATACGGCTAATTCAAAAATCTTTAAAGGAACTTTATCCATTTTGGCAACGGATGTGATGAGGTCGTTATGTTCCACGATTTTTCGTTTTTCGATTTCTTTCAAGGGATAAACCACCTTTTTCTCGTTTAATTCATTGTTATTTGGTATAATAGACATAGTAATTGCTCCTTTGTGAGTGATTTTGGTTAAGCATGAAGAAATGCTCTGCAAAAAGTTTTTTCTTCATGTTTTTATTATATCAAAACAAGTGTAGTATTTCAAATGTTTTCTACACCTATACACAGTTTTTTCTACACCTATACACAGTTTTTTCTACACCTATACACAGTTTTTTCTACACCTATAAACTCGAATTACCTTGAAAACACTGACTTTTTTTCCACGCAAAAGATATAAAAGATTAAAATATATAAGATAAATATAAATAGGCTTCGCCTTTTTTTATTTTTTTCAAAAATTAAAATCAAGGTCAAAAAAAAAGGTCAAAATCAAAAGCGTTCAGCAAAACAACATAGACCAATCCTAAAAGCTCCTATTCTGCTTTCTAAGCAACTTTACGTGTCATTGAGTACAAAACATCAAATAAACACCTATCTTTCTAAATACCCTGACTGAAAGGCTTGTCAACGGTTTGTGTTGGCAAGTCTTTTGGTTAGGCTTCATTGGTCTGCTCGATGACAGGAGCAGTTCGCTTGTCAAAGCGAAAGTTCTTTTCTAAAAGACTAAAGGATTCTACAATAGTCCTAGAACGCCATATTTTGCGTTTTAAGCAACTTTAGAACGTTGCTAGTACAAATTTACCACTTAATAGTTTAACGTTGCTTATAGGGCTTTATTTTACTTATTTACAAACGTGGGGAATGTTGGCTTTTATTTTTGGTGTGTTCTTGCTGGTAATCTTCGTAACGGTCAACGGACTTGTCATAGTAAAGCATTTCTTTTTCGACTTGTTTTAAGGTCTTGTGTAAGTCTGTTCGTTCCTTTTGTAGGTTTTCAATTGTTTTTAATATGCGTGTGTTTGGTCGTGCATAGGCTTTATTTTCTTCGACATACTCAAGGATTTTCTTATCTAGGTTTTCTAAAATGCTTTCTGTTTGGTAATAGGTTTGTTCTAATTCTTTTCCGATAGCTTCAAAAGAAGTATCAAAATCTAATCCTTTAGAAATAAGAAAATCAAATTCGTTAAACAGTTGTTTTAACTTGATTTTGGCATTGTTAGAATAAAGCGGTACGCTTCCGCTTTGATTTTGTAGGTTTTTCACAACGGTTTTTCCAAGCATAATTTTGTTGTTCTCTGGATTTTTACTATCAACAAAATAAAAGCGGTCTTGTTTTTTGAGAAAAACTTGGTAATTGCCATTTTCTAATTTGTCCACACAACGTGCTGGAATTTTGATTGTAGTTTTTCGTTGCTCTCTTTCCAAACCAATATTGATATTTACATATAAATAATCGGCTGTTTCTTTTTCGACTTGCCAATCTTCTATAAGCATTTCAATTTCGGTTTCCTGCTCCTTGTCTTGAATAGTTTGA
>NZ_CP071303.1:0-55512 GCF_017309645.1 Lactococcus sp. LG606 | reverse complement strand
ATCTTGAATTATCAAAAATATCAAATATAGATTCTAAACATCCTCCCAATATTTTACCTTCAAATTCTGAAGCACCTCTAAGTAACTCAAAACCATGATTGATATGTTTTTTTAATGCAACTCCTAAAGACTTTTTACTGTAATCAAGTCGCTCTTCATACCATTCACTACTCGGCTGTACATTTTGTATCCTTTGTTTGTTTAGTAATTCTTCAAAATACAGCTTTGTATAAGGAAGCATCTCTTTTAATAGTTCACATATATCTGGTATAAACGCCTGTCCATAATAAGAAGGGATGCCAATTTTATTAAGCATAAAATGATTCATAGTTATATCTAAAAATCCTAAAAAACTTTTTGCTTTGCCACTTTTCTTAATTTATCATTTTCAAATAAGTATGGAAGCAAACGGTAGGTATCATCTCCTCCAATTGCACACAATGGGGGAGCGATAAGACAAATAGGGATAAGCGGAAATCAACTTTCTGACAGTTCTATCAAACAGCTCTCTTTATTTGAAAGTGTTGAAGAAAATCAATCCAATGAAAAGCAAGAATCACTCCAAAAAGCTATTGATGAGATTAGAGAAACATTCGATTTTCTATCAATACAAAAGGCAAGTAGTTTATCCGAGGGATCACGTGTCATTTATCGGAACAAACTCATTGGAGGTCATTCAGCAAGTCAAGACAGGGAGGAAAAAGATGTCAGTTGACCGTTCATATAGCCCCTATGAAGTCATCCGTGCTTATCACGATAGAGGGATGATGAAATGGGGCGCATTTGCGACAGGAGAACTCACGGAGGCTCAAAATAGTTTTGAAAAAGAAAAAAAAGATGATAAGGTAATTCAAACATTACCACATCATCTAGTGCTTCATCTTCTTAATCAGTCTTTTTCAAATCAAGTCCAAATCAAAGTTAAATATCAATCAAAAGATAAATTAACTGAAATTTATGGTTTTGTATCAGAATTTATCAATAATCAAGTGAGAATAAAATCAACAGATAAAATCTATCTTATATCCATTGAACAGATTATAAATATTTCTTAAATATAAAATAAAAAGTAAAATCTGATCTATGACAAGACTAGTTGCAAAATTGCTAGTCTTTTTTGCCTGTGTTCCATAAAGCAGTATTACTTTATCAAGATAAAAGTATTCGTAAAGTAATACCTTTTTCTTAACATCATCCTTGATTATAAATGCTATTACTCTTCGTTTACTACCTACTTAAATTAATAAACTATTCTTCTAACTCTTTTAAACTATCATCTATTTAAACCTCCTTCATAATTCAAAGAATAATCTATGGGATACTATCATGTTCTTACCAATTAAATACCAAAGGGGCACCTTAGAAAGATAAAAGTATTACTTTAGTAATACTTTTTATAGTTCACTTTTTTCAATTAGCATGTCAATAATTACTGACCTTGATTTAGCATTAAATTTTTTTACTAATTCATCTAGTTTTTCTGAATTACTTTTTTTTATTGAAAAACTAGTTTTGATTTTTTTCTCCCAACCCAAATTTGTGTTATTATCTTCCGAAATATTTTTTACTACTTGATAATCATTATTATCAAAGGTCATATCTTCAAACTTGTTTGCCATTTTACTCTATCCCCTCTGTTTCTATTTGGTTGAATACTTTTTTTAATGATGCAATGAATTTATTTTGTGTATGAGTTTGCCCTGTCTCTTCTAAATAATCAAATATTCCCTTTTTAAGAAGCATACTTGTATTAATAGCTTCTTTTTCAGGTACAATTCCAATTACATCATTTATATTTTTTAACGCTTCTAAAAATTCTTTAGATGAATTAGTATTGTGTTTAACTCTATTTCCTAAAAAATAGATTTTTGCGCTAACATATGATTTACCACTGACAGGATCAACAACTTCATTTTTTAAAGTTGAAACGCTTTGTAATACTTTGGTATGACTTTCGTATCCAAAACGACTTGGTTCCATTGGTGATATTACCTTATCCGCAACTGCCACACCATTTTTGGTTAATAAATTCCATGCAGGCGGTAAGTCTAAAATAATATAATCATATTTTTGATTTAGTTCTTTTGAATTTTTTACAAACCACATAAATAACAATAATTCTTTATTAGGTTTAGTTGCCAAGTTATCTGCGATTTCTTCTAAATTACTAGTTGAAGGAATTACATCAATATTTTTTTCAACCGTAGTAGCAATGATTCCAATTTGGGGATTGCTGAGAATTTCTGAAATATTGTGTTTATCTTTAAAATTAAAATCTTTTGTCTCAAATGTACCAGTCAAACTTTTTTGTGAATCCAAATCAATTAATAATGTACTTTTATTATTTTCTTGCAAATATTTTGCAAATTGGAAAGCCATTGTAGTCTTTCCTACACCACCTTTAATTGCCATAAAACTAATTACTTGCATACCTTATTCTCCTCTTTCGACTACTTTAGTATTCCATAGGTATTACTTAAGTCATACCTATATCTTAACACTTATATAAGATAAAGTCAAGAAAAAGGTCATACCTTTGCACGACCTTTTTCTTTCTTTTGTATTAACTTCTTCCTTACTCTTTCATTTGCTGTTTACTCAACCTTGAATTAAGATATTGTTTTGCTGCTATACTTAAATACTTGGCGATATTCTTTTTCTCATTTGAATAGTCTACCATCTTTCTTCGTACATAGTCCATATGCGTTTCTAAAGCATCTTCTCCAAGTTCTTTTACAAGTTTATCATATAACGGATAAACACTCTCAGCAAGCTCTAAAATCGTGTCCTGGTTTGCTATATCGGTTGCATACAACAAAGAGGAATTTATAAGTTTCATGGTAAATGGATTTGCAACAGCTACTGCATAATTAACCTGATTTTGAGCTTGTTTTTGCTCTTCAGTTAATTGTGCTTGTACATCATTACGTTTATAGTTCTCATCTTTCCAATTTGCTTTTTTAACTATATGAAATTGTATTGAATCGATTGAACGCCCTTTTTTTATTTTTTCATATTCAACATTAAAATGAGTAAAAGAATTTATTTCTTTAATTGCATCTTTTATGACTCTTTTTTCAAAATTATCAAATCTACTATAGTCATCAACAGTATCGGTTAATTCTCTCAAGTCACTAATTATTATCTTAGGACTCTTGTAATCTTCTAATTGTTTCTTCGTTCTATTAGGTTTATATTGGTAATGCTCAAATTGGTTATAAGACATAGAGAACCATTTATATAAAATAATGCTGTACTTACTATTCAGTTCCATAATATCTGATATGGCATATTGCGTAAAATTATTTTTTAAATCTATTAGATATGGCATAATCGCTTGGTCAAAACGTATCAAAACTTTATCATTATAATCATTCCACTCAACATAAGGTATAGGTACTATCCGTTTAAACTTGAACCCTTTATTCTTTTTCTCCTTTATTCTGAAAAAAGCTTGTTCTTGCATTTTTTCAACTGCTTCTTTAAAACGACGATGCTTATCATTATCAGAAACATCAAAAAAAGTAAATAATTCCTTTTTTGACAAAAATACTGTATTATCTTTAGGAGGAGCATCAGTATCTATACATGAAACAGCTAGCTCAAAGATTTTTAATGGTGTCTTATCCATTTTTGCAACTGAGCTAATTAAATCGTTATGCTCTGCCACCTTCCTTGAACTCATTTCCTGTATTTGTTTATTTCTTTCTCCTGTGGCTATCTCTTGCATAATCCACTCCTTTTATGATTTAAATAAATAATAACACAAAACACCTACAAATACAAATAAATTGTAGGACTATACACAGTTTTTTGTAGGACTATACACAGTTTTTTGTAGGACTATGCACAGTTTTTTGTAGGACTATAATCCTGTTATCCCTTGCAAACACTAGAATTTTTTTTTCGCAAAAGAACAAAAGACAAAATATATAATATAAAATAATTAAAAGGGACTCTAAGGAGTCCCAATTTTCTTTTTTTAAAATATATTATTAATTTCAATCGGAGTAAATGCAGCAACTACTTTTCCAATTATTCTTGGGTTGTCTTCCCCACTAATCTTCTTGTCTGGAAATTTCCTTTCTCCATATTGATTTAATTCTACATTCAATGATTCTAAGAGGATTCCATCTTCTTGACAAGTAACACATTTTACAAAAGCATTTCCTACAGATATATTATCTACTGCACATATGACGTTAAGTCAATTTATTAGAGTCAAAAATTATTTTGGACAACACTATAGAGTCTGCTCAAGAATATTGATAGTAATTTTGCGATAATTTCTGAAAATATTGTCTCAGTCAGATATTACAGAAAATTTATATCAGAATGCTTTTTAAAGGGCTTAAAAGGCAAAATATGAGCTTATAGGACGATTCAAGCATTAAAGGGAGTGAAATATCTATTTTTCACTTTCTTTAGTGCTTTTTCGCTGGTTTGCTCAACGACAGGAACATTATTTTTTACAAAGTAAAAAATAGAGTTTTTTCAAAACTCAAATAAAGAAGTCCGGTCTTAAATTTTAAAGCCCAAAAATTTCAGATCCGACTTTTTTATGGTTTACTCATCAGATTTTTCAACGGACTAAATTTCAAAATCATCATCACGTGCTTTGTGTTTTGGACTTTGATTTTTTTGATAGGCTTCTAATCGCTGTTCTGATTTTTGATAGTATTGAATATTTTTATCGACTTTATATAAAGTATCTCGCAAATCATCACGTTCTTTTGTTAAGTTTTTAATGGTATCTCTGATAGAGGTATCTTCATAAGGCAAGGTTTTTGTTGTTTCCACGTATTCTAAAATCTTTGTGTCTAGCTTGTCTAATTGATGTTGTGTTTCTTGATAGGTGGCTTTTAACTCTTCTCCTATGGTTTCAAAACTTCTATCAAAACCAAGCCCTTGACTGATTAAGAAATCGAACTCATGAAAAACTTGTTTGAGTTTGATATTGACATTGTCAGAATAAAGAGGGATATTTCCACTTTGTCTTTGTAAATTTTTAGCAACGGTTGCCCCATACATGATTTTATGGTTTGCCGGACTTCTTTTATCAATATACGAAAAGCGGTCGCCCTTTTTAATAAATATTTTATACTGTCCGTTTTCTAATTTATCAACACAGCGTGCAGGTATCTTTATTGTCGCTTCTTTATCTAAAGCAGTATCAATCGTTACGTATAAAAAATTTTCAGTTTCTTTCTCAATTTGCCAATCTTCTACCAAAATTGAAATTTCTTTTTCTTGATTTTTTTCTTGAATACTTTCTTTGTCATTCCAAAGTTTCACGACTTCCTCAACGGAATAACCAATGGTGTTTTTTTCTATCCGTTCTTTGAGATTTCCCTTTAAAAATTTATGATTTTTTAAACTTCTATCTCTAATTTTTTTGGTTTGTTCGCTTCCCTCTAAAAGATAAGTGGTATATTTTTTTGTGTCGTCCACTTTTAAATTTAAGGCTCTTGCTTTTTCTTTAAAATCTTCCCACGTATGAGAATGGTTCATCAAAAATTCAAGTTTGTTTTTAATCTCTTTCCGGTAAGAAATTTGAGCAAGATAGACCAAATAATTTTTGTGAGAATTCCCTAACTTTTGTTCAGGACGGACAATAATTTTACAGCCATATGCTTTAGAAATCTTATCTGAAATTTCTTTCAATCGTTCCAAATCATTTTTATTTTGATGAAATTTATTTAAGGTCAAGGGGTTGGTTGCATTTAAAACAATATGATTATGGAGGGGTGGCTTATCGGTATGAGTGGCAATAATAAACTCCGCAGAACTTCCGAGATATTCTTTCATGGTTTTTAAACCAATTTCATGAACTTGTTCAGGCATTAAATGGTCATCAGGCGAAAAAGATTGGACAAAATGATAACCGTAAATTTCATTTTTTCGTGACTTGTTTTTTAAAGCGATAGCCATTGTTCGTGTCGCTAACATTTCATCACAGGTTGAGTGAATATCTAAAATGTTTTGACCGGAAACATATTCAAAGTCATTTGTTTTTTCAGGGTTCATCACATAATCAATGAGTTGGTTTAAATCTTTTGAAGAATGAACCGTTCCGTTCGATTGTTTTGGCATATAAATCACTGTCATTTTTTCTAGCCCTCCGAAATAAAATGAACGACTTCTTGAATTTTTCTTCCAAATTTTCTAATTGATTTTGATAATCAGACATCCATTCTTTTGTCTGATTATTTTTATTTTCGTTTAAATGTTTAGCAATTTGATTGATATTATTTCCGATACGTTTGAGTTCAGATTTTGTCGAAGCAATTTCAGAAATAATATTTTTATATTCTGAAAAATCAATAGAAAAAATCTCTTTATTGCAACAAGCTCGTCTTGCAAAAATAGAAAAATTAGTGATACCAGTTTTTCTCATCATCAATTTAATTCTTTCGTCTTCTTTTTCATTTACGAAGAACCTTTTTAAAATATTTCTCTCACGATTTTTGATTTTTTTCATCTTGTCAACCTCACAAATATCTGTCAACTCTAAAAGCCCAAAATAGGGGGTTAGTGTCTTTAGCGAGCTTACTATGTGTATATACACATAGGTTAAAAAGTAATCATCTTCCACTCGGTCACAACTAAAATTTACATTTTAGTTTGTTCCTCGCTTCAGACGATTCTTTTTACTTTTGTGGCGTTGCCCCAATCCCCATTTTTTAGAAATAGCTAGGATAATTTTCAATATCTCCGTACAAACTTTCAATCGTAAAACACAATTCTTCGACTTCATTTTCTGGAATTTTTTCAACGACTTCTTTTGCTTTTTTGTAGTCGTTTAATTCGTCTTCGTCAATTAGTTCGGATAGTTCTTCAATTAATTTATCAAACATAATTAAGGTTCTGTTGCAAAGTTTTCCAAAAAATCTATTTTAGTGTAAAATTGAGAAAAAAGACAGAGAGGACAGAGTAATGAATCATTTTAAAGGCAAACAATTCAAAAAAGACGTCATTATTGTCGCTGTTGGTTACTACCTGCGTTACAATCTAAGCTATCGTGAAGTTCAGGAATTGTTATATGATTGTGGAATAAATGTTTGTCATACTACGATTTATCGTTGGGTGCAAGAGTACAGCAAAGTCCTCTATTATCTTTGGAAGAAGAAAAATAGACAATCCTTCTATTCATGGAAAATGGACGAAACCTATATCAAAATTAAGGGACATTGGCATTATTTGTATCGAGCCATCGATGCGGACGGCTTAACCTTAGATATCTGGTTACGAAAGAAACGGGATACGCAAGCAGCCTATGCTTTCTTAAAACGACTCCATAAACCGTTTGGTAAGCCGAAAGCAATTGTGACCGATAAAGCACCTTCTCTTGGCTCCGCCTTTAGAAAGTTACAGAGTGTGGGTTTATATACTAAGACAGAGCACCGAACTGTGAAGTATCTTAACAATTTAATAGAACAAGACCATCGACCTATTAAACGACGGAATAAATTTTATCAAAGTCTCCGTACAGCCTCTTCCACGATTAAGGGCATGGAGACCCTTAGAGGAATATATAAAAAGAACCGAAGAAATGGAACGCTCTTCGGCTTTTCGGTGTCTACTGAAATCAAGGTATTAATGGGAATACCAGCCTAAGATATTCTGAGTTCAGAGAGGGCTCGTTTGATTTTCAAACTTCGCAACAGAACCCATTGTTTTTTGTCTTGGTATAATTTATATAATTGGCGGAAACATTGACTTTTTCACCACGCAAAAGAAGAAAAGATTAAAATATATATGATAAATTAATATAGGCTTCGCCTTTTTTTATTTTTTTCAAAAATTTAAAATCAAAAGTCAAAATTATCCCGTAAGCAAACAGACTAATCAATATAGAATTTGATTAGTCTGTTTGTATCGGTTATTTATAAATCTTCTGTTTTTATTTCATAATATCCCTCGTAATAATAACTCGCATCAATTCCTTTAAAGAATTGTTCTTTACCTAAATCATCGGTTAAAGCCTTTTGAATCAAATATTTTAATTCATTGGTGCTGACTGTACTACGGATCATGGCATTTAAATATTCATCCTTATCAATTTGATTCCAATCGACGATTTTGTGTAGTTTATTTTTAAGAATTAAATCCAACCAGATACGAGTGGCTCGTCCATTGCCTTCCCTAAAAGGATGCGCCACATTCATATCCGAATACTTATCAATAATTTCATCAAATGTTTCTTGAGGTAATTTATCAATATATTCAAGTGTTTGCGCTAAAAAAATACGTGGCGCAAATTGAAAGTTTCCTTTCGCAATATTCACTTCTCGAATTTTTCCTGCAAAGTCGTAAATATCTTGGAATAAAAACTGATGAATATCAGATAAGCCTTGAAACGTCCCAATTTCAAGATCCTCTATTTTGCCAGACTCAAACAATTCTTTGGCTCTTTTTTTCGTTAAGATTTCTTCTTGTTTGGCTAATTCTGCTGAATTTGTTAAGCCTAATTTATTATCTAAAACCAAAATATCCCCTCACTCTCTATTTTTTCGGAAAGATTCTTTTGAAAATTTTTGGACGTTGATCAAACCATGTTGAAGCGGTATACATTAATCGAAAACTGCCATAGATACCAGCTCCGATTAAACCAAAACCACCTAATCCAAGAACGACTGCCCCATAAGGATGTTTAGGCTGTATTTCCATCACTGTATCATACAAAATATGCAAACCCCAACCATCCCAGATCCCTTTATAAATCCATCGTCCGATGAGAATACCGACAACTAAGAAACAGAACAGGCAGACAATGTTCGCAATCAAAATACCGTAACGTTCGACAATCTCACGTTTGCGATCTGCTTTTATCTGCTCTTTTTGTTCATTCAGTTCTTTTTTCAAAGCGAGTAATGCTTGTTTTTCAACTTGAATGTCTTTCAGTATGGTCGCTTTTAAGTTTTCTGCCTCTAAACGATGGAGTTGTTCTTGAATGGCAGACTCAATTTTTTGATTCGCAACAGCTTCTAATTTTTCTTGGTAGTCCCGAAAGTCTTTATTAACTTCTTGACGGACTAAGGTTTCTAGTTCTGGAACGTGACTGAAATCAATTTTGCCATTTTTATAAGCATTTAATACTTGAACAACGAGTTGTTCATCTTTATTCATCGACTCATCCCCCGATCATGATCTTTTGTTGGTTTCTTTTCAGACTGTACGTCTCTATTCGCTTGTTTTTCTAGGCTTTTCTGTTGTTCTTGCTCGTAATTTTTCATGTCCTTTGAAAAGCGACGTTCAAAATCATCGAGGATTTTCTCTTTTGTTTGATTTAATTTTCTTGTAACGCGTTGAGTAAGTTCTGGTACTCGTCCTGCAAACTGTTTGATTGTGTCAATAAATCGATTAATTTTTGATTCTCGCTTGAGAGCTTCTGATTTTCTTGGTTCAATTGCTTGTTCAAGGCTAACAATTTCTGATTCTCTTTGTTGAGTGTCTCGCTCAAGCGGAGTAATCGCTGGTTCTCGTTGTTCAACAGCGCTAAATTCGTTTTGTCTTGCTCGGTTTTCCAACTCATGTAAAATGGTCTCCCTTCCAAAATCAGAACCCAATCGGGTCTCTCGTGCTCGTCTTTGCTTGTTATTGGCGTCTAAAAAGGCGTATGAGAACGTTTGGCCTCTTTCTGATAGAATTACACCATTATCGGATAAGCGCTCTTTAAACGTCTCATATGAGCTCACAGAGACATCTTGAAGCGATTTATTGATTCTTTCTCTCAAATCATCCATGTAGGAATACTCATTTTTGGCGATTAGTTCTTTTTCTGTCTCTGTTTGGCGCTCTTTTGGTGGCTCTAAAATGTGCCAGTTTTCTCGAGAAGCGAGTCGATCATTCATTTCTCGTGCTCGTTGAACGCTTTCTCCTTTTTGTTCTCTTAATTTCTTTCCTGTCTCTAAATTGACCTTATTGACAATGATGTGGTTGTGTAAGACGTGATTTTTTCCGTCTAAATGCGTATACACAGCACTTTGATGGTTAGGATAGAGATTTTCTGCTAATTCAACGCCTAAATCATTGGCTTTTTGCCAGTCTTTTTGAACTTTCGGATTCAGTTCATCCAAGGCGAAAGATTGGGTAATACGCAAGACTTGATTGGATTCTTTGGTTTGGTTATGAAGTTGTCGAATGACATCAAATTGTTCTTTGGCGATAAAGGGATCAATCCCGTTGGTTCCACCCACGGCAACTGCCCGACAATTTGTCAGCTCCACAGGACGTTCCAATTGATGGTCTTGTAGCCACTGTTCAGTTTTTTCATGCATGGGTCTGTCTTGACCTAAAGCATAATTAAGGGCGCTCGCTGCACTTGCGCCATTGCTTATTTTTGCAATTGTTGCCATAACTCTTGATACCCTTTTTGAGCTTGAGCGAGTACTCCGTATGTATAGCGTAAAGCCTCGATCAGCTCTTTATCTTGGTTGTCCATCCGATCGAATTGATTGAGTTTCTTGGCGATTTGATTTAAATTGGTTCCTTGTTTTGAGAGTTCTAGCAATAAAGCTTTCGCTTGGTCATGTTCGAGATAAGGTTTTTTTAAATGAGATTTTTGTGCTAATTTTTTCGCATAGAGATTCGGAGAGAGTCCATATGTTTCTCCTGAAATTTTCAGCTTATTGTATTGTTCTTCAGATAATCTAAATTGAATGTACTTTGTTTGATTTTGTGATACTTCTTTCTGATCCATAAATAGCCTCCTCAAAGATAAAATGCCCCAGCGCTCATTCCTCAATCGCCCTTTGTCATTGATTTTGTAATAAGCATTGCGCCCTATTCGGTTACAATCATTATAACAAAATAGACTATATAAAACCATAAATACTGCAAGCTATCACATTGTAATACAAAGCACTTCGTTCTTGTATTACAATGTGGCTTGAAAAGGGGGAAGTTTCACTTTCCCCTTTTATCCCCTTTGGATTGTGTCGATTTGCTTAAAGCAAACGCCACCTACCCATTTTATAAAAATAAAATAGGCAAAAGATCTTTCTTTTTGTCATACAAAAAGAAGAAAAAAAGAGACGATTTTCGTCTTCCGAAATCGTCCCTCTTTTTTCTAAAACCATGGATGAACGAACAAAAAATCTCTCGTATTTTGTTTGTTCATTCACTAAAAATATGCGAACAGTATGGCTTCATTCAATCCTGTTCTTACAAGTCAAACGCAAAAATGGGTTCTGTTGCAAAGTTTCAATACTGAGTACAAAAGTCCCATTCTGATACTTTGACTATGCTGGTATACCCATCAAAACTTTAATTTCAGTAGATGCCGAAAAGCCGAAGAGCGTTCCATTTCTTCGGTTCTTTTTGTATATGCCTCTCAATGCTTCTATGCCCTTAATCGTAGTTGATGCAGTACGAAGACTTTGATAAAGTTTATTTCGACGTTTAACAGGTCTATGATCTTGCTCAATTAAGTTATTGAGATACTTGACTGTCCGGTGCTCAGTTTCGCTGTATAGCCCCTGCTTTTGTAACTTCCTAAAAGCACTAGCAATTGATGGTGCTTTATCTGTCACGATAACTTTCGGTTCCCCAAACTGCTTGTATAGTCGTTTAAAGAAAGCATAAGCAGACTGAGTATTTCTCTTTCGTCTTAGCCAAATATCCAGTGTCATGCCTTCTGAGTCGATTGCACGATAGAGATAATGCCACTTCCCTTTAATTTTAATATAAGTTTCGTCCATTTTCCACGAATAAAAGGACTGTCTATTTTTCTTTTTCCAGATTTGATAGATCAGCTTACCATATTCTTGAACCCAACGGTAAATTGTTGTGTGAGAAACGTTAATGCCACGATCATATAACATCTCTTGAACATCACGATAACTCAAATTATAGCGAAGATAATACCCAACAGAGATAATAATCACGTCTTTTTGGAATTGTTTGCCCTTAAAATGATTCATCTATTGTCCTCGCATTCTTTTTTATTACATTTTACAATAAATCAGGTGTTATGGGGAACTTTGCAACAGAACCATCCTTATGCAGGCGGAGGCTGTACCGATTTTGTTTGGCAGTACTTTGCCGCTAAAGGAATATATATAGCAAACATAGTAAATGGTAATGGAGGTTATTGGGGAACAAATGGTGTGAGTCAAGGAGTCTTGCGTCGAACAAATTTGGCTCCAGGAGTTATTGCTTCAGGATTTACTGACCATTTTACAGGATATGGAACGTCTACTACAGCTCGAACCTCACCATATGGTCATGTGGCAGTAGTAACTGGGGTGAACCCAGATGGAACATTTAACGTTCAAGAAGCTGGATATGGTGGGACATTTCCTTGGGGAAATGTTAGAACAAATATTAGCCCAGAAAATGTAGTATTCCTACTCCCAAATTAAAAAATACAATACTAGATACATATCTAGTATTGTATTTTTAGATAACTGCCAATTAATTTAATAATATCCTTAATTCCAGATGTGGCGTTGAAAAGTTGTACGGATTTTCGTAAGTTTCCAGAATTAATATAGAATTTTGCTTAAGTTTTTTAAGTCTAATTAATTCATCCGTTATCTTATCAGGTTCAATATGTTGTGCTTGAACACAGACATGATCAATATGCAAAATTTTTATGTTTTTTAACTTTGATGAGTGGCCCCGAACTTTTAAGGCAAGAAATTTATCGTAGTTACCATACTGGAGTGAATAATAACACCCAATTCGGTTAAAAAATTCTATTTCTAAATCCTTCAACATAGAGATAGTTTTATTAATTGTATCATAGTACTTATTTGAAAAAAATACATCATCGAAAGGTATCAAGATAAAATCCTCATGAGTTTGCTCTAAATCAACATTAATTGATGAGTCTAGTTTTTGAGATAAGCTTATTTCATTTTGTATATATTCTAAAAATTGCTTATCCTCTTTTAATTGCTTTTCTTTTAATTCTAATATGTTACTAGCTTTTCTAATGATTTCGATCAAATTGATCTCAGTTTCGGACTTAATAAAGTCGTTAAAAGTCCCTAGAGGAATTCCATAATCAGCACATAATTTTATAATTTTCACATATGGAATATGTGCATGAGAGTAATAGCGGTAACCATTATTAGCATCAATTAATGCTGGATGTAAAATGCCGATAGACTCATAATATCTTAAAGCCTTGATATGTATACCAGAATAGCTGCTAAGTTTTCCTATAGTCAAATAATTTTTATTTTCCATTCTTTCTCCTTGACCTTACCGTAAAGGTATAGTTTATAATATCAGTATAACATATAAAAATATTTATATCATTTAGAAGAGGTATCTAATATGAAAAGCTTAATTACAGCTTTAAAAGAAAAGAGAGCATTACGCTTATATTTTATCGGAATAATAATTTTTATCATCGGATTATTACTCCCAATATCAAGTACAGTCAGAGTTTTAATTAGCATAATAGCAACTATTTTATCGGGATATCATGTAATGCTTGAAGGGATAGATGATACCATAAAAGAGACAGTCAAAAAGAAAAGATTTACTCCTAATACGCATATTTTAATGACACTTGCCGCAATAGGTGCAATTTTCTTAGGAGAAGCCGTTGAAGCTGCTCTACTAATCTTTATATTCGCAGGGGCACACTTTCTTGAAGAATATGTTGAGGGAAAAAGTAAACGGGAAATTACTAAACTAATAGAACTAAATCCTACGGAAGCTCGTTTAATTAATAATGAGGGAAATATAGAAGTAGTTTCGATTGATAAATTAAAAATAGGTGATAGACTTCAAGTTTTGAATGGAGCGCAAGTTCCAACTGATGGTATCATACTTAATGGTTCAACAAGCATTGATGAGTCAACCATAAATGGTGAAAGTATTCCTCGAGAAAAAAATGTTGGTGATATTGTTTTTGGTTCAACCATTAATGGTACAGGTACATTCACTATGAGAGTATCCAAGGATAGCAAGGATACAGTATTTTCTAAAATATTAACTATGGTTGAAGAGTCACAAAATAACCTTTCACCAACTGCCGATTTCATAAAACGTTTTGAACCACACTATGTCAACGGAGTATTAGTAATATTTTTAGCTTTAATTATATTTTCTCCAATGTTTTTAGGCTGGACATTAACGGAAACAATTTCAAGAAGTTTAGTCTTTCTAGTCTCTGCTTCACCATGTGCATTAGCTGTTGCTGCAATTCCTGCAACATTAGCTGGAATATCATCTTTAGCAAAACAAGGAATACTATTTAAAGGTGGTAATTTTCTTTCAAATTTAATTAATTTAAAAGCTGTCGCTTTTGATAAAACAGGAACATTGACAGAAGGAAAACCAAAAGTAGTAGATTTCTATTTTAATCCCGAACTTGATGGTGAATCCTTTAGAAATACATTAGTAGCAATGGAAAAGCAAAGTAATCACCCATTAGCAAATGCTATAGTTAATAAATTTGAAATTCAAAAAGTTGACTACGATATCAAAGTAGAAAATGAACTTGGGACAGGGTTGAGCGCAACCTACCAAGGAGAAAGCTATCGAATTGCTAAACCAAGTGCTTTTAAAATCGTAAGTCAAGAATGGATTGAAAAACAGGAAAACTTTGAAAATGAAGGAAAAACGGTGGTATTTATTGCTGTTAACGATAAAGTCGAAGGTTTAATAGCAATTCAAGATACTCCTCAAAAGACTGCAATTTCAGCAATTCAATATTTAAATAAGAATCAAATAAAAACTATTATGATAACTGGTGATGCAGTATTAACAGGAAAGGCAATTGGAAAACAGTTAGGTGTAAGAGATGTGCAGGCAAATGTAATGCCTGATGAAAAGGCAAAAATAATAAATGAAAATAAAGAAAAATATGGTCCAACCGCGATGGTCGGAGATGGTGTTAACGATGCACCAGCACTTGCTGTAGCAGATGTAGGTATTGCGATGGGAGATGGCACAGATGTAGCTATAGAAACTGCAGATGTAGTATTAATGAAGAATGACCTTGGGAATTTTGTGAGTGCACATAAAACTTCTAAAAGATTAAAAAATATTGTAACTCAAAATATAATATTTGCTTTATTAGTTGTTCTATTTTTAGTGTATATTAGTCTTTGGAAAAATGCCTCCGTGGTACTAAGCATAACATTGCATGAGGGAAGTACTCTGGTTGTTCTGCTAAATTCATTGAGATTATTATTGCCAAATAAAAAAATATAGAAGGAGAACTATAAATGTTTAAAAATATATTTCAAAACTTAACTGGACAAGCACAAGAAATTTTGGGAAATATAACCGAAAATATTCCTGAACAAATTCAAAACGTTGCAGGAGGTATAACCGAAAATATCCCTGAACAAATTCAAAATGTTGCAGGAGGTATAACCGAAAATATTCCTGAACAAATTCAAAATGTTGCAGGAGGTATAACCGAAAATATCCCTGAACAAATTCAAAATGTTGCAGGAGGTATAACCGAAAATATTCCTGAACAAATTCAAAATGTTGCAGGAGGTATAACCGAAAATATCCCTGAACAAATTCAAAATGTTGCAGGAGGTATAACCGAAAATATCCCTGAACAAATTCAAAATGTTGCAGGAGATATAACCGAAAATATCCCTGAACAAATTCAAAATATTACAGATAGTATTACCAAATTTTTGGGATAATATAAATTTTTCTCATCTTTTGAGAATATGAAATTTTATTATGCCTAATCAAATGTATCGAACTAGTTTGAAACCCAAAGACCACCTCGTTATATGCCATGAATCAGTCAGAAGGCTTGATATTCGATCAACCAGATACATACGAGGTATCCTTTAGAAAGATTTTAGATATATTAATTGAGTCACTACAATCAGGTGGCTTTTTTTGTTCAGTATTGAGGTCGGTATCAAGGTCGGTATCAAGGTCAGTATTGAGGTCGGTATTAGGGTCAGTATTAGGGTCGGTATCAAGGTCAGTATCAAGGTCAGTATTAGGGTCAGTATTAGGGTCGGTATCAAGGTCAGTATTGAGGTCGGTATTAGGGTCGGTATTGAAAAGTGTTATCGACCTTAAGAATGGACTAACAATTATTTATAGCCATGCTTTGAGAAAAAGCAAACTTTTCCTGAAACTTATATTTTTTGGTTCTGTTGCAAAGTTTTAAATAAAGAATAAAATCCCTTACGGTATCTATAATTTAAGCTGGGATTCCCAATAATACCTTGATTTCAGTACAGACCGAAAACCCGAAGAGAGTGCCTTCTTTTCGGGTTTTCTTATATAATCCTCGGATGGCTTCCATGCCTTTAATCGTGGGTGAGGCAGTGCGTAAACTTCGATAGAATTTATTGCGTCTCTTTACTGGACGATGGTCTTGTTCAATCAAATTATTCAGGTATTTAATGGTACGATGTTCTGTCCCTTGATAAAAGCCGTATTCTTTTAGTTTCTTAAAGGCACTTGTAATAGAGGGGGCTTTATCTGTGACTACAACCTTCGGTTCATCAAACTGCTTCACTAACCGCTTAAGAAAAGCATAGGCTGCTTGTGTGTCCCGTTTTTTACGTAACCAAATATCCAAGGTTAAACCATCTGCATCGATGGCTCGATACAAATAATGCCATTTTCCTTTAATTTTGATGTACGTTTCATCCATTTTCCATGAATAAAAGGATTTTTTATTTTTCTTTTTCCAAATTTGATAGAGTAGTTTGCCATATTCTTGCACCCAACGATAAATCGTCGTATGAGAAACGTTAATGCCACGATCATATAAGATTTCTTGAACTTCACGATAGCTAAGGTTATAACGAAGATAGTAGCCCACGGCTACAATAATCACATCCTGCTGAAATTGCTTTCCTTTAAAATGATTCATCGTCATTCCTCCTGCTATCTTTTTCTATTATTCTACCTTATTTGATAGTAGATTTAAAACTTTGCAACAGAACCGATTATTATATGATGGAAGATGTTTTACCAATAATCAGTCAAAACTTTATTTACTCTGAGTTGGTGAATCCAATTATTCAGAAGAAAGAGAAACAGTATCTAGTAAAAATAGCCGTTCGATATTTAGACAATGAAACAAAGATTGAAAATATTTCCCAATACCAATTAACTTTAGAGAAGAAGGATAACTGGAAAATAATAATGAATGAATAAAGAATATTAAGATGAAAACAATACTTGAATATTTAGTATAAGCAAAAAAAATTGTATGTCACTATAGCAAACTTATAATGATTTAGCATAAATAATCCAAAATATAGCGTGAAATCAACCTTCTATGAGAAGTATAAGCAAATTCACCTTTATTCTAACTTATAACTATTTTCATTACATTACTTAAAAAGGTCTCTCCAATTTTTTCCAAATAAACAGTATAACTTTTAATGATATTTTCCAAGTCAAACTTAATATTAACAATTCAAAACTATTGGAACCACTGCAAAATATTTTGTTAAGCAGTATATATTTCAAAAATTATACGTAATATATTTGTAGAAAGGTTGTGGACAGTTGTCCTATTGACCTGAAAAGTAATATAATAGCTGGATGAATAAAGAATCCCTTATGAACTTGTAAATCGTTATTAAATCGCTGAATTTTGATAGCCATTCTGAAGAGTTATCTTCAATTACTACACTAACTTCCATTAATTTCTCATTAATTTCCCTTTCGTTCAAAAAATATGGTTGGCTTTACAAGCATTCTATCATATGATAGAATTAAGATAACATTCAAAAGGAGATAATAAAAATGCGGCAAGGTATTCTTAAATAAACTGTCAATTAGATAGCGGGAATAATTAATTAAGCATCCTTATTTAAAATAAGGACTGGTTTTTTGTGCCCAGTTTAAGAATACTTTTATCATTTTATCATAAAGCATCTGTGGCTATCAGTGTGTAGTATACAGCTATTTTTGTATTAAAATCCCAGTGATAAGAGTATTTATCACTGGGATTTTTTCTGCTTTTTGAGCTTTTGAATGGA
Source organism: Lactococcus sp. LG606 (assembly GCF_017309645.1). NCBI lineage: Bacteria > Bacillati > Bacillota > Bacilli > Lactobacillales > Streptococcaceae > Lactococcus > Lactococcus sp. LG606. Next base: position 37,564 of record NZ_CP071303.1, on the reverse strand, counting down.
GGAAATAAAATTGAAAATTATTAATATCGGTATCTTAGCACATGTTGATGCAGGAAAAACTACTTTGACAGAAAGCTTACTATACAGTAGCGGAGCAATTAAAGAGTTAGGAAGTGTAGATAGCGGTACAACGAAAACGGATACTATGTTTTTGGAACGCCAGAGAGGTATTACTATTCAGACCGCAATAACATCTTTTCAACGGGAAAATGTTAAAGTAAATATTGTAGATACTCCTGGACACATGGATTTTTTGGCAGATGTATACCGTTCATTATCTGTTTTGGATGGAGCTATTTTGCTAATCTCTGCAAAAGATGGAGTACAGTCACAAACTCGTATACTATTCCATGCACTTAGAAAGATGAACATACCTATAATATTTTTTATTAACAAAATTGATCAAAATGGAATAAATTTGCCAGATGTTTATCAAGATATTAAGGACAAACTTTCTGACGACATCATAATTAAGCAGACTGTGAATCTAAATTTGAAACCTTATGTAATAGATTATACTGAACCAGAACAATGGGAGACAGTAATTGTGGGAAATGATTATTTATTAGAAAAATATACCATTGGGAAAACATTGAATATTGCAGAACTTGAAAAGGAGGAAAACGAAAGAATTCAAAGTTGCTCCTTATATCCTGTTTATCACGGAAGTGCAAAGAATAATATTGGAATTAAACAACTTATAGAGGTAATTACTAGCAAATTATTTTCACCCACACAACTCAATTCAGATAAACTTTGTGGAAATGTTTTTAAAGTAGAATATTCAGATGATGGTCAACGGCTTGTCTATGTACGTCTTTATAGTGGAACGCTACATTTGCGAGACTCAGTCAATATATCAGAAAAGGAAAAAATAAAAGTTACAGAAATGTATACTTCAATAAATGGAGAATTACGCCAGATAGATAAGGCAGAGCCTGGTGAGATTATTATTTTAAAAAATGAGCTTTTAAAACTAAATAACGTACTTGGAGATAAAAAAAGATTACCACATAGAGAAATTCTTGAGAATCCTCTTCCTATGTTACAAACAACAATTGAACCATGTAAATCAGTACAAAGAGAAAAGTTACTAGATGCACTTTTTGAAATATCCGATAGTGATCCCCTTCTACAATATTATGTAGATACAGTAACTCACGAAATTGTGCTATCTTTTTTAGGTGAGGTCCAAATGGAGGTAACTTGTACTCTGATTCAAGAAAAATATCATATTGAGATAGAAACAAGAAAACCAACTGTCATTTATATGGAAAGACCATTAAAAAAATCTGAATTTACCATTGATATCGAAGTACCTCCAAATCCTTTCTGGGCTTCTATTGGTTTATCTGTAACACCACTTCCTTTGGGTAGTGGCATTCAGTATGAGAGCCTGGTTTCTCTAGGTTATTTAAATCAATCATTTCAAAATGCAGTTATGGAAGGTATACGCTATGGGTGTGAACAAGGATTGTACGGTTGGAAATTAACAGACTGTAAGATCTGTTTTAAGTATGGTCTATATTACAGCCCTGTCAGTACGCCAGCAGATTTCCGAATGCTTGCGCCTATTGTACTAGAGCAGGCTTTTAGAAAGAGTGGTACAGAGTTATTAGAGCCATATCTTAGCTTCGAAATTTATGTACCACAAGAATATCTTTCGAGAGCATATAATGATGCTTCCAAATATTGTGCAAATATTTTAAATACTAAGTTAAAAGGTAACGAGGTCATTCTCATTGGTGAAATTCCAGCCCGTTGTATTCAAGAGTATCGAAACAGTTTAACTTTCTTTACAAATGGACGCAGTGTCTGTTTAACAGAGTTAAAAGGTTATCAGGTTACTAACATTAAGTCTGCTTTCCAACCACGTCGTCCAAATAATAGAATAGACAAAGTAAGGCATATGTTTAATAAAATCAACTTACATTGATAGTGAACTAAAGAGAAATTTTTAAAATGAATATTGAGTTGTTAATTAGAACAGGAGGATATAGATATTGTAAATACTAGGTGGATACTGTGCCCTATATGTGGCAATAAGACCCGTTTAAAAATGAGGGAAGATACTGAATTAAAAAATTTCCCTCTATTTTGTCCTAAATGCAGACAAGAAATTTTAATTGAAATAACGAAGTTTACGCACTGCCTCACCCACGATTAAAGGCATGGAAGCCATCCGAGGATTATATAAGAAAACCCGAAAAGAAGGCACTCTCTTCGGGTTTTCGGTCTGTACTGAAATCAAGGTATTATTGGGAATCCCAGCTTAAATCATAGATACCGTAAGGGATTTTATTCTTTATTTAAAACTTTGCAACAGAACCAAAGCACTCATTTCTGGCGTTAACCAGCCATTTAGCTCTGTTTGTTGGGGCGTCCGTTGGTTTTCAGCCGATAGGATAATGAGGTCTGGATTTTTAGAAAGTGCCTCACTTAAAGCATCTAAAGGGACATTTCATAGATAACGGGCTCATCTAGCAAACTTAAGACACGCTGAAGACATTGATCGGTGTCCTTTCCTTCATGATAATAATCTCCTGTTATACTGATGATTGTTTTGACCATTTTAGCTGACTCCAAATCTATAGTGAATTGTCTTTGACACTTTCTCATCTGGTAGAAGTGCGATGCTGCCCCATTCTGGATGATGCGGTAAATCCGGCAACTCCTGAAATTCAATAGCTAACCCCAGTTCTTTTGCCATCGGATGATCATTCACTTGAGTATCCCGATCCCACGCACTGACGCTATAAATGATCACACTCCTAGCCTCGCTCGTCACGTCTAGTCGTCTACCACTTGCTTTATCGTACAGGGTAACATGGTGGTCACCCGCATGGTCATCGAAAACAAAAGCTGTATCTAAGCCACTCGGAAGCGCATTTAGCGCATTTTCTACTGGTTTAGCTGTCGTGAAGTCGTAGGGCGTCTCTGCTACTGGTAAAAATAGTCCTGTCGGAATTAACTCGGCATCTGTGTCCAGAATGTGATCAGCTGAAATTTCAAGGATTTGTTGTCGAATATCTGTTTTCAACTCACCACTAAGGTTAAAGTAGCCATGATTGGTTGGATTAAAGAAGGTAGCAACTGGCGACTCTCCTGTGAAGGTAATGCTGAGCTGATTGTCGATTAGGTGATAAATAACCTGGGCAGCAATCGGACCAGGGAAACCAGATTTGTGATCGATATAACTGAAAGTAACAGTGATCTCGTCATCGCTTTCTTGCCAATCTAAATCCCACTCTTGGAATGACCAGCCTTGAGAGCCACTATGAAGCGAATTTGTATTGTCGTTAACTTCTAAGCTTAGGTCACCAATTTGTGCTTGTTTAATCCGGCCCGCGACTGGTCCTACAGTGGCCCCAAAATACTGTAAATCAGTGGCTAATGCGGATATTGGTGTCACATTTAGAACGACATTTTCAGCAATACCCTGCCTATCTTTAGCCAAGACACGATACAAATGTGCCCCATAGGCGACTAATTCAACTGTCAGACTGGTATTCTCCAATCTGACCAACTGGGTTGTTTTTCCCTCACCCATGCTAACTTTTTCGACTCTTACACTCATATTTTTTCCCTTTCTGCGATTTCACTTCATGAAATCTTGAAACTTGCCATCCGCTCGAATGGTAACCTGACACTTTAATTGTAACACTTTACTAGGTTAAGGGCACCTCTAAAAACGTATGAAAAGAGGTATAATAGATTAAAAATAAGCTAACGAGGTATTGAAGATGAATTTATTTGGAGATAGCGACTATCTTGAAAAATTAAGTTTAAAAGGAGACCCTCTTGAGCGGCTAGAAAAAGTGGTTGATTTCGAGTGTTTTCGCCCAACTCTTAACCGGATTTTTAAGTATGATTTAAAAAACAAATTTCATGCTGGTAGACCGCCCTATGACCTTGTTTTAATGTTGAAAATTCTAATTTTACAACGCTTATACAATCTATCTGATGATGCAATGGAATATCAAATGATTGACCGGATTACGTTTAGAAGATTCCTTAAGATTGATGACAAGGTACCAGACGCAAAGACTATCTGGAACTTTAGAAATCAGCTATCAAAATCTAATAGAGGAAACTGGCTTTTTTCTGCCTTTCAAGAAAAACTTGATCACAAGGGATGATCGCTCATAAAGGGCAGATTGTTGATGCAACATTCATAGAGGCGCCTAAACAACGTAATCCAAAAGACGAAAATGAATTGATTAAAGCAAATAGGGTACCAGTGAATTGGACGAAGAACAAAAGAGCACAGAAGGATACAGCTGCTCGCTGGACAATTAAAGGTAATGAGAGACACTATGGCTACAAAAATCATATTGCTATAGATACCAAATCAAAATTCGTAAAGAATTATCAAACAACGATGGCATCTGATATTACTAAATTATATGGATTGACAGACATCGGTACGCCAATCGTCAAACAGCATAATGGTATCAATGAGATCACCTTATATTATGACTTGCCGCTCTTCTTTTATTTCATCATCGGGTTGACCTTCATTGGTTGGCTGATTTTATTCATCATGTTTATTAGAAGTCGGATACATTCATAAAAAAATGAGGTTGAGACAAAAATCGTTTATGAGAAATTAGAGAAAAAACGAACAATACATTTTTTGTATTGCTCGTTTTTTTTAAATTTCCGAAAAACCTGCCTTTCGGACGTCGTTTATTCGAGAGTCTGTAACAAACCTGGTTTTTAGATTTGTCCCATATTCTTATTGTGACAATATTCCTTCGTTTCTCTTCACTCCAACGTGACTGCTACCCCATAATGATCACTGACAATCGGGCCATTTTCCCCGTCAAAAATACGTTGATAACTTGTAACAAAGCAATCTTGTGGTACATAAATATAGTCGATACGTAGCCCCTCTTTATTGTTTTCCCAGCCATCGATTCTCTTTTCGATCGTTGCTTCAGCTTGTTTTTTTTGCGCGATTGGATAAGCATCACGAATAGGCAACTGACTTTTTGCCACTAAATCGTACCCGCTGCCTTCAGCAGGATTGTTGAAATCCCCTAATAGATACAGTGGTGTTGTAAGAGGCGCTAAACTTGCTTCTAATTCTTTCCACTCAAATGCAAATCCGCTTTTTTCATCTGCCCACCAAGAAAAATGACAGCTTGCTACAGTAATACATTGTGTTTTGACAGAGGTTTGACCTACTAATATTTTTCGAGTATGGTAATCCTCTTTTTCTTTTGTTTCGGAGACTAGGTGCGTTTGACTAGTTAGTGGTTGTTTGGAAAGAAGCGCATTGCCTTCCTCATAGATAGCATAGCCGATATGACTCATTTCCCAACTCCAATAGTAAGTTTCACCTTGTTCTGCTAAGAGCTGGATCAAGCAATAGGCAAAGTTATCCGAGCGGACAGGCGTTTGTTCCTGCACCTGACTAAAATTCTTCAGCTGCTCACTGGTTAGTCGTTTTGCGTTCATCGTTTGATTGACTTCTTGCAATGCGATCACATCATATTGTTCATGACAGATTTTTTGAGCGATCTGTTTTAATTTTTCTTGTGGTTCCTCTTCTAACCAGCTATGCGTATTCAACGTCATTATTTTCATATAATTCTCCTTCTTAATGGGATGGGTCGAAACATTGCTCCCACCTTCTGGATCCATATAGGTAAAGACCCCAAAGTAGTTTATTCAAAAAATAAGCCAATAATCCCTGAAATAGGAAAAGCAATTTCGGGATTATCGGCTTACTTCTAGGAGTTACACACATCGAACACATTCTTTCGATATGAAATACACACATGAACTTCTGTGATTCTTTACAAGTTTATTTTCCCGATCACTGTTCCTCGTTCAGTGTCTCCTAATTTATTGATTGTCAGCCCATTGACTTTGTCATCTGTAAAGACTACTATGATCGTCGTTTCTTTCCCTTCGTTCTTGATTGCATCTAGATTCATCTGAGCAATCGTTGTTCCTGCTACTACTTCTTGGCCTTCAGAAACTAAGATCTCAAACGCTGGCTGGCTCATCTGAACAGTATCCAGTCCCATATGGATCAAAACTTCTGCTCCTTCTGCTGTTTGCATGCCAATTGCATGCTTGGTTGGGAAGACACTCACGATTTTACCAGAAAGTGGTGCCGTCACTTCTCCAGTGGCAGGAATGACAGCAAAGCCATCACCCATCATCTTTTGTGAAAAGACTGGATCATTCACATCTGTTAAAGCAATTACCTCACCAGTTGCTACAGTGAATAATTCTTTTTCGATACCTAAAACATGTTTCTCTTCATTCTTCTCATTTTTATTTGTTGCCTCAACTGTTGGCTCTGGAATATCAGCGCCTGATTGTAGTAAATCTTCAATATCCGATTTCAACACATCCGCTTTTGGTCCATACACGGCTTGCACACCTTTGTCCTTAACGATCAAGCCCATCGCTCCAGCACGTTTCCATTCTTCTTCTGAACCGACTTTCCCAGGATCCTCGACGCTGACACGTAAACGAGTCATACAAGCATCTACATCCTTGATGTTTTCTTTTCCACCTAACAAATGGATGATCTTAATGATTTGTTGATCTGCATTAGTTGCAGAACCTGACGGCGTTTCTTCACTGTCGTTATTATAGTTCCCATTACGTCCTGGTGTAGCATAATTGAATTTTTTGATCAAAAAGTTTGCCACAAAATACGTCAATACTCCAAATAATATGACACAGATAACAAAATTGAGCAAGTCGATACCTAATCCTGCTTTGATCGCTAATGGTGTACGTGTCAATAGTTCAATGTTCCCAAATGAATGGACACGTAAAGGTAGAATATCTGCCATTGCAAAAGCTGCCCCTTGGATCACAGAATAAACAATGTAAAGAGGTACAGCTGCAAACATGAACATGAACTCTAATGGTTCGGTTACACCTGTTAAGAAAACTGCAAGTGCTGCTGAAAAATACATTGATTTATATTTAGACTTTTTGTCTGGATCAACATTACGGTACATCGCTAGTGCTAATCCCATCAAGATACCGGAAGAACCAATCATTTGTCCCACTTTAAAACGAGCAGGTGTCCAGTTCGTCAATACGAATTCATATTGCGACATGTTGCCGGCGCCTTTCAAGTTGACCAAATCAGTCGCCCACGCCAACCATAAAGGATCTTGTCCAAATACTTTTGTTCCCGCTTGCGCACCAGATAATATCTCATAGGTACCACCCAGCTGCGTATAATTGATTGGGATCGTCAACATGTGATGTAAGCCAAATGGTAACAATAGACGTTCCAATGTACCATATAGGAATGGTGCTAAAATCGGAGCGCTTTCTTTTGACTGTGCAATCCACAATCCAAAGTTATTGATCCCTGCTTGGACATTCGGCCATACAATAGCAAGAATCAATGCAACAATCGTTGACCACAAAATAACTACAAAAGGAACAAATCTTTTTCCATTAAAGAACGATAATGCGTCAGGTAATTTACGATAATTGTAATATTTATTATAGGCCATCGCCCCAACGAACCCTGCAATAATACCAACAAATACCCCCATATTTAGTGCTGGTGCTTCTAATACACTGGTAAAGAACCCTTTAACCATGATTTTCGTGCCAAACAAGGTATGCGTAAATGCGTCTTCATTTGCCAACATCTCATTAGTCACACCAAAAATTGCTCCTGTGATCCGATTGATCAATATAAATGAGATCCCCGCAGCGAATGCTCCCCCTGCTCGTTCTTTTGCCCAACTACCACCTATTGCTAGTGCAAATAAAAGATGTAAATTTCCGATAACTGCCCAACCAATATTTTCGATCACGCCACCCGTTGTAACTAAAGGTGCAAGATCAGGATTGATCAACGGAATCGATTTACCGATACTGATCATCAAACCTGCCGCTGGCATAACTGCCACAACGACCATTAAAGCCTTTCCAAATTTTTGCCAAAACTCAAAGCTAAATATTTTTTTCATTTCCTCATCTCCTTAAAAATTAATATTTGTGTACATATTTGAACTTTGCAACAGAACCGTTTCACTTAACATTAATGATTTATCTCCCAAATTTTTTTTAAATATTCAAAAGTCAGCATTTCAGTGCTTTCTACTACTGCAATATCATTTCCCAAATTTTCTTCATCTCCCACACCAATTGGTAATGCCCCAGAATCTTTTATGGATTGAATTCCAGCTTGAGAATCCTCCAAACCGATTGATTCATAAGGCATAACGCCAACAGCATGTGCTGCTGCAATAAAAATATCTGGTGCTGGCTTTGATGCCACAACTTCAGACGGGTCAGCAATAGCATCAAAATATTCAGTTAATTCCATTTTTTCTAATAGAAATGGACCATTTTTAGATGCAGAAGCTAGTCCAATTTTAATATCATTTTTTTTCAAATCTTTCAAAAGTTTTAAAATTCCTGGATAAACATCTTGAGAGCTTATATTCTGAATCATCTTGACATAATTATCATTTTTCATATTCGCTAAAGCAAAAAAATCTTTCTCAGTGTATGATTTCATTCCCTCATCAAGCGATAGAATTTTCTTTAGGGATTCTTCTCTTGATACACCTTTTAATTGTTCGTTAAATTTTCGATTAACTCCTTTAATCCCTAGGTATTCTGCCAACTCTTTCCAAGCTTGATAATGATACTCTGCTGTATCTGTGATAACACCATCTAGATCAAATAAAACTGCTTTAAACATAACTTCTCCTTATTTTTTTAAGTTTACTGAAACAAAATTTGAAAGTTTAATTTTTTCACCATAAATTTCAAGATTTAAGGCTTGACCACTTAATAATTCAAGCTTCACTTCTTGACCAACAGAAATTTTTAATAAACGTCCGCGATAGTTAATGTGAAAGGCATAACCCGTCCATGCTTGTGGTAAAAATGGGGCGAAACTCAATTGACCATCCCAGGTTTTCATTTGGGCAAAACCATGAACAATCGACAACCATGAGCCAGTCATTGATGTGATGTGAAGTCCATCTTCTGTGTCGTTATTATAATTATCTAAGTCAAGACGAGCTGTTCTTTCATACATTTCAACAGCCTTGTCTTCCATGCCAAGCTCTGCTGCTAAAATCGCATGAATGGATGGAGAAAGTGAGCTTTCATGAACAGTTAATGGTTCATAAAAATCAAAATTTCGTTGTTTTTCGGCTAATGAAAACTGATTGCCGAAAAAGTAAATTCCTTGAAGCACATCTGCTTGCTTAATATATGGACTACGTAACACTCGATCCCAAGACCAATTTTGGTTCAATGGAAGATTTTTAGGGTCAAGTTGAGCCACTGGAGTCAAATCTTTATCTAAAAAACCATCATGTTGAACAAAGATACCCAATTCTTCATCTTCTGGATAATACATTTTATCCACAATTTCTGACCAGTGAGCAATTTCAGCTCCTTCAATTAAATCTGGGCGTGGGTATTTCGCTAAACTTTCAGCAGTATAAGTCAAAACCCAAGCTGCCAATTTATTAGTGTACCAGTTGTTATTGATATTATTTTCATACTCATTTGGGCCTGTGACTCCATGAATCATGTATTTATCATTTCGTTTACTATAATGCACACGGTCTGCCCAAAAACGAGCAATTTCAATCAAAACTTCTAAACCTTCATGAGCAAGATAAGTTTCATCTCCCGTGTAGTTGCTGTAGTTATAAATCGCATAAGCCATTGCTCCATTACGGTGAATTTCTTCAAATGTAATTTCCCACTCATTATGACATTCAACACCTGTAAAAGTAACCATTGGATACAAAGCACCTTTAAGTCCTTGTTGACGGGCATTATGTTGTGCTTGTGGCAATTGATTATGACGATATTTTAAAAGATTTTTAGCAACTTTTTCATCAGAAAGTGCCAAGTATAATGGAACGGCATAGGCTTCTGTATCCCAATAAGTTGCTCCGCCATATTTTTCTCCAGTAAATCCTTTAGGCCCAATATTTAAACGTTCATCTTCGCCGTAATAGGTAGAGAAAAGTTGGAAAAGATTAAAGCGAATCCCTTGTTGAGCTTCTGCTGAACCGTCAATTTGTACATCAGCAATTTCCCAACGTTTTTTCCAAGCGATTTCTTGTTCTTTATAAAATTCATGATATGTTTTCTTAGAAATTTCAAGGGTCAAATTTGATAGCACTTTTGTTAAATTCGAGGGTTCAATATCACGACTTGTGACAACTAAAACATTTTTGATAAAGGCGAGTGGTGCATTTTCTATTAATTTTGCTTCGTAAACATCTAAAACAGAACTTTCTCTTGTTTCTTGCTTAACTCGAGTAAAATCGCCTGCAAAGCTTTGTTTAGCTGCTACCGTAAATTGTTCAACTCCAAATGGATTAGGAATTGTTTCGGTGACAATAAATGAACCTGTAGCTGTATTATCAAGGTTTTTTACTGTCCAAAATTTTTCATCGTAGTTGGAATCTTCATTACGAACATTTGCATCAATGATTGAGGCTGTACGGATTTGATGAATTTCACCATCTAAGCTTTCAAACATGAAAGCAAAAACCGCAAGTTCTTGTTGAGCAATTGAGAAAAATCTTTCGGCAGTCACACGTACTCCATAAGCTACATAAGTATAGGTGAGTATCCCTTTTTCCATATCAAGCGACAGATTAAAATCAGTCACGTGACTTGCGGCTAAATCAACTTCTTTGTCATCAATAAAAACTCTGACAGAAGCAAAATTGAGGGCATTGATTGCTTTACCAAAATATTCAGGATAACCATTTTTCCACCAACCTACACGTGTTTTATCTGGAAACCAAACCCCTGCAATATAAGTTCCTTGGTGACTGTCGCCACTATAAGTTTCACTAAAATTTCCGCGCATTCCCATGTAGCCATTTCCAATGGAAGTAAGTGATTCTTGCAAACGACGGTCTTCTTTTTCAATCTGATTTGATGTAATTTTCCAAGGGTCAATGCCCATAATTCTTTTGATTTGTTTCATAGTGTTATCTTGTTCTCACCTTCTATTTTTTATAAAACTGATATTCCCAGGATGACATAATTGGAAGTAAAGACTGTCAATTCAGTGGGTTACTTACTTATTTATTAATCCAGTTATAGTAGAGCTCATTATTAATAAGTTTAATTATAAATTATTTTGTACAGATGGAATATCCTTTAGGTGGTAAAATGAAGAAAAAACCTAAACGAGTTGGGTCCGCACCAAGTGTTTCAAAAATTCTTCCCATATTTGAGCTTTGAAGAGAAAAAGCCATTTGAACCCCAAGGTAACCAAACGACAACATCCAGATTGTTTTTAATGGTAAAGTTGGTAATTTAGAAGTTTTTACTTCCGACATAAGATATCCTCCAAAAAATTCGAAAAAATTACGCAACCGTTTGCGTAATCAACCAAAAATAAAAGCGCTTTTTTTAAGGTAAATCAATTATATCACAAACGCTTTCATTACGTCAATAATATTATATTTCCTTATATTTATATTAGCGGATAGCTTCCGCGTGATGTTATCCTTATCATAATGCCAGTCTTGAATCTTGGCATGGAAATTTAAAAAGAGAATGGGTGTATCAATTTAAATATAAGGACTTTGAAGAAGCCTATCAGAGTATTTTCTGGTACATTGAAGCCTTTTATAATTCAAAACGCATCCATCAGAGTTTAGGGTATCTTACGCCTAATCAATTTGAAAAAGCAATCACTTAAAATAAACAGTTTAAAATTATACAATAGCGACTCTAGAATTTAAGGATAACATCAGAGATGACAAAAAATGGAAGTTGTGATAAAATAAAGATAAAGAAAAAAGGACTTGCTAGTAACAAGTCCAATGTAGCCGTTTTAAGAACGGTAGCAAATACTATCTAAATGACCTTATCCGCTAAGATGAACGGTCATTTTTTGTTACTCGTATTAATGACAAGAATCATCAAAGTTGCAAATGCAATCATGAGACTCAATGCCTGAAATACAGTCAAAAAATTTTCGCCTTTCATGTTTTGTGAGGTTTTGCCCACGAAATAATCATAAGCACCACCTCCAATCAAAGCTACCGTTCATAAACTCTACTCCATTATTATAACAAAAAAAAGCTTCTACAAGCCATTTAGCTTGTAGAGGCTTTTTTTCATAAATAGTTTCCTAAACCTATTATCATAATAACAGAAAAAACTGAGAGGCAAACAAGAGAAAATAACGACATCAAAATATAAATCACATAATTTCTTCCGCTCTGGTTTTTCTTAAAAGCAAGGTATAAGCATGAAATGAGTGAAAGTAAAGGTATGACGAATAACAACAAAACTGTTGCTAGAGGTCCACTATGAGAAATATTTTCTACTCCTTTAAAAATGTGACCAAAGGATGAATTAAGCAGACTATTTTTTATAAAAAAGGGAGACGTTATACAGAGCCAGAGGAGAAGTATAAATGGAATATGTAATATAAAGATTATAGTTTTTTTCATCAATGGCTCCTAATTTTTTATTAAACGTTTAGCAAAAACACACCCTAATGAACTGTATTATAAGTCAGGATGTATTTTTTACTTTATTTATTCATAATTTTATCTACAGCAAAGCATTCTATAAAAATAAGAATTACGGTTCTGTTGCGAAGTTTGAAAATCAAACGTGCCCTCTCTGAACTCCAAATATCTTAGGCTGTTATTCCCATTAATACCTTGATTTCAGTAGACACCGAAAATCCGAAGAGCGTTCCATTTCTTCGGTTCTTTTTATATATTCCTCGAATGGTCTCCATGCCCTTAATCGTGGAAGAGGCTGTACGGAGACTTTGATAAAATTTATTCCGTCGTTTAATAGGTCGATGGTCTTGTTCTATTAAATTGTTAAGATACTTCACAGTTCGGTGCTCTGTCTTAGTGTATAAACCCACACTCTGTAACTTTCTAAAGGCGGAGCCAAGAGAAGGTGCTTTATCGGTCACAATTGCTTTCGGCTCACCAAACTGTTTATGGAGTCGTTTTAAGAAAGCATAGGCTGCTTGCGTATCCCGTTTCTTTCGTAACCAGATATCTAAGGTTAAGCCGTCCGCATCAATTGCACGATAAAGATAATGCCAACGTCCCTTAATTTTGATATAGGTTTCGTCCATTTTCCATGAATAGAAGGATTGTCTATTTTTCTTCTTCCAAAGATCATAGAGGACTTTGCTGTACTCTTGCACCCAACGATAAATCGTAGTATGACAAACATTTATTCCACGATCATATAACAATTCCTGAACTTCACGATAGCTTAGATTGTAACGCAGGTAGTAACCAACAGCGACAATAATGACGTCTTTTTTGAATTGTTTGCCTTTAAAATGATTCATTACTCTGTCCTCTCTGTCTTTTTTCTCAATTTTACACTAAAATAGATTTTTTGGAAAACTTTGCAACAGAACCGAATTTATTTTTAAAGCTGTCTAATTTACTTTCTTTTTTTGTTTTTCTTCGTGCTTTTTTAGCAATTCTTTTTGTTCTTTTTTAGCTTCTTGAATTTCAGTTTGTTGATGTTATCCTTAAATCTTAGAGGTAATATTTATTTTCTAGTTCATAAAGGGAGTCAATTAAATGATTATGAACGAAAGATTCTAAAATCATTTAAAAATAAATCATATTTAAAAAATATCATTACAATCATTAGTATTTCTGTGATATCATACTTAATCTTTAAGTATATTTAAGTGATAAAAGTTTCATAATTAGTATGAAAAAAATAGAAGAGCATAGGCTCTTCTATTTTTTATCATACCTCAATCCCATCGCGTTGATTGAGACAATCACGGTTGAGATTGACATCAGGACTGCTGCAATGAGAGGGTCAATATAAATTCCTGTAAATGGATAAAGAATACCCGCTGCAACAGGAATAGCAATAATGTTATAGCCTGCTCCAAACCAGAGGTTTTGTTTCATTTTTCTAAGCATGCGTTTGGAGATATTAATCATATCCAAGACGTCACTTGGATTGGAGTTAACTAGGACGACATCAGCGGTACTGATAGCAACCGAAGTTCCTGCTCCAATCGCAAAACCAATTGTAGCAGTTGCAAGAGCTGGGGAATCATTGACACCATCACCAATGAAAAGAACGCCGGCTTTCTTTTGGTATTCTTTCACAATTTCTGCTTTATCTTCAGGTTTTAATTCCGCTCTAAATTCGGGAATATTTAGTGCACTAGCAATTTTTTGAGCAGTTTCTTTATTATCACCCGTGAGCATAACAGGGGTAATTCCTTGGGCTAATAAACCATTAATAAAGGCTTTCGCGTCTGCTTTAGGAGAATCTCCTAAGGCAATAAATCCTAAAACATCTTGTTGTTCATTGATTAGGAAAGATACAGTTAAACCTAAATCTAAATATTGAGCAATCTTTTGTTCATCATAAGAAAGTTGATTTTCACGAAGATATTTATAGTTAACAATTTGATAAAAGTTTTGATTAACTTGCCCTTTAATTCCAACTCCTGGGATATTTTCAACCGCTTCAACTTTTAGATTTTCAAGAGGTTTAGCAGATGAAACGATTGATTGAGCAATCGGGTGAGTGGAACTTCCTTCAAGTGCTGCCATGATTTGGAGAATGTCTGTTTCATCAGTAAAATTAATAACATTACGGACAATAAACTTACCGTCAGTTAATGTTCCTGTTTTATCCATTAAGGCATATTTAATTGTATTTATTTTTTCCAAAGAGGTTCTGTTTTGAATTAATAAACCATTTTTAGCAGAAATACTGGTTAAGCGAGAAACAACAAGTGGAACCGCAAGACCTAAAGCGTGTGGACATGCAATTACAAAAACAGAAACCGCAAGAAGTAGAGCAAAACTAAAGTTAGAACTAATTGTCCAAAAAATTAATGAGAAGATACCGACAATAAGTGCAGCATAGAAAAGGTAACCGGCCACTCTGTCAGCCATATTTTCCAAATTAGATTTTTGAGCTTGGGCTTTCTTGACTAATTCGGCCACTTGATTGAGAAATGAATCTTTTCCAAGGGTTGTGACTTTCATCTCAAATGGTTGGTTTTGATTGAGGGAACCACCATAAACAAGGTCATTTGTTTTTTTATTGACTGCTCGGCTTTCACCAGTAATCATTGACTCATCAACGAGCGCTTCACTTAATATAAGGCCATCTGCAGGAATTTTTTCATTTTCTTTCACTAAAAGCAAATCGCCAACTTTTAGTTCTGAAAGCTCCACATCCTTCCCACTTTTTAAGTGAGCTTTTTTGGGAACAAGGCTTGCTAAATCTTTCAATGCATCGCCAGCACCCATGATTGCTTTCATCTCAATCAGGTGACCAATCAACATAATGACAATTAAAGTTGCCAGTTCAAACCAGAAGTTCATGCCCATATGTCCGTTAAGACTCATAATTGTGGCATAAACAGAATAAGCATAGGCAACGGTAATTCCCATTGTAATCAGCATCATCATGGCTGGCTTACGGCTTTTTAATTCACCTTTTGCTCCGCTAAAAAAAGGAGTCCCAGAGTAAAAGAAGATAATTGTACCAAGGATGAGTTGCAAAATTTCACTTCCGGGGAATTTAAGGATAGTAAAGCCCGCGATTGGTGAAATGAGTAGAAGCGGAATCATAAGAATGATAGCCACTTTGAGCTTTTTACTCATATCACCCATATGCATCATGTGTCCTCCATGATTCATCATATCCATATTGTCCATATCATGCATATTATCCATATTGTGCATGTTGTGCATCTCATGGTTTTCGTGCTCCATATCCATCATTTCATCGTGATTAGACGAATGAGTTTTATTTGACATATTTTCCTCCTAAATGAATGCTTTGAAATTTCTATCTATATATAGTTTACAATTGTAAACTATCAAAGTCAAGGAAAAAAGTTGTATTCTATAAATATTACAAATCAATAACCGTAAGGTTTCTTTTGTGTCCTAAATGTGATATTATAATATATATTCATAGCGATACTCAATAAAAAAGTATCGGCAAGGAGAGAATAAAAGAAAAAAATACGGCCAGAAGTGACTACGGTTACCTCCAAGTCTCATTTTCGAACTTGGAAATCAGGGAAAAGAATGAGTTACGAAGAATAAAAAAATAGAGTATATTTTTCAAACTAGAAAGACAAAAAGCACCTTTTGAAAGGCGCTTTTCTAATTCAACCGTTTTCATAAACAATAAGTTCAGTACACTCCCCTTGTTTTAAATAGATTTTTGTTTTAACGCAAATGGATACTCTATAATGTGACTGAGCCTCCTTTAATTAATTGGACAATTTTGGTTCAAATTTTGTGGTGCAATACATCAAAGGGTTCTGTTGCAAAGTTAAAAAAATTAAGAAGAAAGAATTGAGATAACTATTCAATTTATAAGCTATTAACTTTATTTTTTTCCAAAAAATAAATATACAAAAGTAGAATATTTAAAAACCAGCCAATAACTTAATCGTTGTGAGCTGGTCTTTTATTTTATTCTAAAACTTATTAATATATCTATAAATTGTGGTTCTTGAAACTCCCCAAGAATCCGCAATCGACTTAATCGGCGTACCACTTTCTACCAAGGTTTTAAGAAGCTTTACGTCTTGCTCCGAAAATTTCTCAGGTCTTCCTCCAAGTCGTCCTCTTGCACGTGCGGCTTCTCTACCAGCGGCAGAACGCTCCAAAATAAGATTTCGCTCAAATTCCGCAAAAGCCGCAAACAAATGAAACATCAATTGTCCAGTCGAACTTGATTTATCCATTGTAATATTTTCTTGTAGACTATGAAAACTTACCCCTTTATTATTAAGAGAATTAACAATATTAATGAGATCTTCCATATTTCTACCTAGTCGATCCAATCGCCAAACAACAATCGTATCCCCAGGACGAGAAAATTCGATGGCGGATTTTAATCCAGGTCTTTCTCTTTTACTTCCTGACAGATGGTCAGTAAATATTTTTTCACAGTTATATTTTTTGAGACTATCTTTTTGTAAATCTAAATTTTGAAGTCCAGTTGAAACTCGTGCGTATCCTATATTCATTTTTTTCTCCTTCATTTTAATTTATTGTATTGTATCATAACTTAGAAAGATATGTATAAATGAACATAGAATAAATCACGGGTTTATGAACAATAAATATAAATGTTTTTGAGAGTTTTTATAACAAAAGAAGAGTGTCCAGAAAATGACCATTTTATGGACACAATATAAAAAAAGAAAAACAATTATTAACGCTTTTCTTTTTTATGTCTAATTATTTGATAATAGTCCATACGTTTGTTACTCTAAAAACTCGACTTAACGTCAATCTGTATTTGGTTCAATATCTTGGACAAATTTTAACAGAACCGACAGGAGATATATCTCGATACCATTCGAGATACACCTCCTGTCTATTTTTATGCTACTTTTGGGTTAGCTCAACTCAACCGCCTTTTAATCTCCCAACAACAATAATACCCAATCAAACAACCCAAAAAATTCAAGATAATATCACTAATGGCAAATGTGCCCAAATAAAAGATAAATTGAATGGTTTCAATTCCTAAAAGTGTGACCAAACTGACAATGACAAACTGTTTGAAATCAGTATTGATACAGTAAAGGCCACCTAAAGGAATGAAGTAGATAATATTTAGCACTGCCTCTTGAATCGTTCTGGTATCCGCTTTTATAAAGTCAAAAGGATTCAGTGATATCGCCTGAAAATCCGTTGTTTTAGTAAAAAGAACCATGAATAACAGTAATAAAGACACACTGAAAGCAAGATAGAGATAAATAACTGAAAAATGTTTGAGGTGATACTGGATGCCAAACAACCAGATAATCAGCGTTAATAAGAGTATTAAAGTTAATGCGGTATAGTCAAAGTGGTTAATCAACCTAGCCAGGCTTTGATAGCGAGTGAGAACGGGCATAATCAGCCAAGTAATCGTCGCATAACTCAGGATAAATGTGACCAATAAACTGCTGAGGTAGATCATATATTTTCGCAACTGTTTCTAACTCCTTTTCTTGATGAGATTAACCCTATTTGGTTCTGTTGCGAAGTTTGAAAATCAAACGCGCTCTCTCTGAACTCCAAATATCTTAGGCTGGTATTCCCATTAATAGCTTGATTTCAGTAGACACCGAAAATCCGAAGAGCGTTCCATTTCTTCGGTTCTTTTTATATATTCCTCGAATGGTCTCCATGCCCTTAATCGTGGAAGAGGCTGTACGGAGACTTTGATAAAATTTATTCCGTCGTTTAATAGGTCGATGGTCTTGTTCTATTAAATTGTTAAGATACTTCACAGTTCGGTGCTCTGTCTTAGTATATAAACCCACACTCTGTAACTTTCTAAAGGCGGAGCCAAGAGAAGGTGCTTTATCGGTCACAATTGCTTTCGGCTCACCAAACTGTTTATGGAGTCGTTTTAAGAAAGCATAGGCTGCCTGCGTATCCGGTTTCTTTCGTAACCAGATATCTAAGGTTAAACCGTCCGCATCAATTGCACGATAAAGATAATGCCAACGTCCCTTAATTTTGATATAGGTTTCGTCCATTTTCCATGAATAGAAGGATTGTCTATTTTTCTTCTTCCAAAGATAATAGAGGACTTTGCTGTACTCTTGCACCCAACGATAAATCGTAGTATGACAAACATTTATTCCACGATCATATAACAATTCCTGAACTTCACGATAGCTTAGATTGTAACGCAGGTAGTAACCAACAGCGACAATAATGACGTCTTTTTTGAATTGTTTGCCTTTAAAATGATTCATACCTCTGTCCTCTCTGTCTTTTTTCTCAATTTTACACTAAAATAGATTTTTTGGAAAACTTTGCAACTGAACCTTCTATCGGGTATCAAGTCATGGCTAAATAATCAACTAGCAATTCGGGTTTAGTTAAAATAATTTATTAGATCGAATAAAAAAAGCCTGCGGTTTACTGACACCCATGTTTAAGATCCTCATTATATCATATAAAACAAAATAAAAAAGCCGCTCCGAAGAGCGACTATATGAGGTGAGCCGGAGTTCTAAACCGAATGGATTTATGAAAAGTTAAAATTTAGAATAATTATTATAACCTATGTCATAAAACTTGTAAATCAAAAAATCATTATCTTATTAAATTATGTTAATTAATCTCTCATTTTTTTAAAATATGCAACTAACCTAAGGTCTTTGTTATCCATATATTCATTTTCTTTATTTCGGGTTACCAAGTCGGGAGTATCTAATGTTATTCTATAGTTGTCCCCAGGAACATCTTTTTTCACCAAATATCTATCATGGATATAATCATATAGAGCAGTAAACTGACTATTAATAATGCTTACAGATTGTAAACCCGCATTAAACACGAACGGAAATTTAGATTTGAAAATGTCCCCAATAACAAGACTCTCTATTGCAGTTTTAGTCCCGCTTGAATCTTTATCAATCAAAATTTGAGAAGACCCCGAGCTAACTAATGTGTTTTTATATTCATCCTCAAATATCATATTTAATTCTTCCTGATCTGACATTTTCGAAATATCTTCCAAATCAAGAGACATTTCATGAACTGTTACAGGAGACTGATATATCTTATAATCCTTGTGATTAATATAATAAATCATATCTATTCTGGTATCATATCTTAAATCATCTCCTGAAACGGTTGAATACCAAACTTCAGCACCATCGGCATCTCTGGTTATGATTTCTGATAAAGAATAACTTACTGTTTTTTCTTGATATGACTCCGAGTTAGAAGTTGATCCAGCGCTAGATTCTTCTTTATTATTTTTAGAGCAAGCTGAGAATAACACGGTGCTAATTAACATTGTGATAATCAATAGCATCTTTTTCATAATTTTAAATATCCTATCTAAACTTAAGCATAACTTAATCAACTTTCATCATACCAAAATTTAGAATTAGTGTCAATTTACATACATCAATTACCCAATTAGGCAAAAAAAAAACGCCCCGGAGGGCGAGATATACATTGTTTAATGCTCATATAAATCGAACTTAGTATCTATAGCAATTATATAAAAAGTGGTTCTGTTGCAAAGTTCCCCATAACACCTGATTTATTGTAAAATGTAATAAAAAACCCGAATTGCTAGTTGATTATTTAGCCATGACTTGATACCCGATAGAATATCTTAAAGTCTCTGGTTCCAGTGATTTAGCTGATTTTAACAGTAAAGAATACGCTAAAAGTATCATCTCTAATCTCAATTGAAAACCTTGAGGCGAACGACTTTTACAACGCTCAGCTCCTAGATTTGTCAAAAAAGAGAAAACTCGCTCAATCACTTTTCTACGTTTTGAAAAATTAGGAAAAAGGATTTTCTTTTGCTTCATGTTCTTCCTGACAGGTGTAATTAGATCAATTCCTTTTAATTCCAGCCTATCATGCAGTGACTGACCTAGATATCCCATATCTCCAAGGACTGTTGGTGTCCCAAATTGACTCAACACTTCCTCGGTCATTGAACTATCAGCCATTGAAGCAGGAGTAATTGTGTAGTCTATGACATAGCCTGATTCACTGACTAAAGCATGACATTTACATCCATAGAAGTACTGTCCCTTTGTAGCATTGTAGCCAACATTTGCATAATCTCCAAGAACTTTGCTTTTGAAATTACGAATAGGCTGACACAAAGGAATAGGGAAGCTGTCAATAATGGATACACTCATTCCTTCAACCTCTTTAAAGACGAGTGCTTGGCGAATGACTTGGATACTCGGTAAGAGGGCATTACAACGGCGGACAAAGCGAGAATATTCTAGGAAATTAGGAAATAAACTTTGAGCCAATTGGTGCTTAGCTTTAAGCGTTTCACTAAAATGCAGTACGCCCCATAGGTAACAAGCGATAACTAAGCAATCTGATGTTGCGAGATGGACGTTCTTTCGGTTTTGAACCTCAAGGGGAACACTCGTTTGATAAAGCGTCTCAATGGTTGTCAGTAAATAAACAAAAACTTTTGGAAGTGTGCTATTATAAGTCATATAAGTCGTGCGCTTTCTAATGCTTAGTGGTTTAAGATTAGGATAGCACGACTTATTTATTTTCCAATGAAATTAACTAGCAATTCGGTTTTTTTTATATCTAATTATATGATAATAGTCCAGCAGGGGCCACGTCGTATTCTTTAGACAGCTGGGTGACGGATTGACCAGAATGATAGAAGGCGATAAGGGTTTCTTTAAATTCTTTTGAGTAGCGTTTTTGCATGTTTTTGTCCTTTGTCTAAATTATACAATAGTGACTCTAAGATTTAAGGATGACATCATTAAATATGGTATAATTTAAGGTATATAATATGTATATGGAGATACCATGAATCAAAAAAAGAGGCGTCATTATCGTAAGAAAAAACACATAGTACTAAAAGTTATTTCAATTATTTTTGTATTAGTAATTATCGCTATTGCTTCTATAGCCTACGCTGCTTATAGAAATGTTGAATCAACATTTTCAACATCATATGAAAATTTCCCTAAAACAACAAGTATCGACTTAAAAAAGTCTAAAACATTCACCACACTTATCATTGCAACTGGTAAAAATAATTCTAAAAATTCAGCTTATGCTACTGTTTTAGCTTCAACGAATGTAAAGACAAATCAAACTACTTTCATGAACTTCCCAGTTTTTGCGACAATGCCTAATCAAAAAACAATCACTGAAGTTTACAATACGAATGGAGATGATGGAATTTTCCAGATGGTTAAAGACCTATTGAATGTGTCCATTAACAAAGTAATTCAGATCGATGTTAATAAAATGGGATCACTTGTACAGGCCACTGGTGGAATCACCATGCAAAATCCAAAGGCGTTCAATGCTGAAGGTTATGAGTTTAAACAAGGAACCGTTAATTTACAAACTGCTGATCAAGTCCAAGCCTATATGACACAAATTGACGATACTGATTTGGATGCTTCAATCACTCGGATTCAAAATGTCTCAATGGAACTCTACGGAAATATTCAAAAAATTGCTCATATGAAAAAACTTGAAAGTTTCAATTACTATCGAGAAATTCTCTATGCTTTTTCAAACACTGTTAAAACCAATATAAGTTTCAATGATGCTAAAACGATCGTTATGAGCTACAATAAGGCTCTAAAAAATACCAGCAAGCTCAATCTACATACAACAGATGAAAATGGAGCTAAGGTAGTTTCTCAAACAGAATTAGACTCAGTCAAAACCCTTTTTGAAAAATCTCTAAAATAAAAGAACCAAGAGGTTCTTTTATTTTTATTTCATCACAATATAATCCGGTACGGCTCGATCATCTTGACTAGCAACAATCGTTTTACCATTGACAGATAGTTGACTTGAGCCACCACTATCAAGTAATAACATATTTTGGAGCTTCAAATTTGATACTGATTTCA
This sequence comes from Lactococcus sp. LG606, assembly GCF_017309645.1. Classification (NCBI taxonomy): domain Bacteria; kingdom Bacillati; phylum Bacillota; class Bacilli; order Lactobacillales; family Streptococcaceae; genus Lactococcus; species Lactococcus sp. LG606. The sequence goes on along the minus strand of NZ_CP071303.1, from coordinate 15,177 downwards.
TTATATTATCATAACCTGCATTTGTATCACTCAAAATAGCATAGAGATTATTATCTTTATCATTCGCAATAAAAATATGGATCTTCCAATCTACTGAGCCATCACTTGGTTGAATTTTACCATCACGGATAATTGCAGTACCAAAATCATAGGCTTGTTGCCCTCCGTTTTTAATAATAGTTGAAGCAGGTGTACTTGAATCATAAATTTTGCACGAACCATCTTTGTTAATAACAAAAGCATATTGAGTCGTTGTACCTGGGCTCCAGTCTTGAATCAACTTTCCATTATTAATTTGAAATCCAGCTACTTGTCCTGTCTGCATATCAAATGCGGAAGCATTCATAATCAAAGCATTAGGATACTTAGCTATAACTTCTGACATTTTCATCCGTTGATCTGTACGATTGGTAACTGTTTTTAAGACTTCCGGATTGTTAATTCGATAAATAGTGATATTATTCGTGGATAAATCAGTAAATTTATCTAGATTTACCTTTGAGGGAACTTTTACCCATTCTGGTAAACCAGCATCATCTACAAGTGCTATACTACCTACAGCAGCTTCTTCACCTTTTTTCTCTACATAACCATTAGAGGCCGAAGTTTTGGTCGGTTGATCCGAACTATTTGTTTTCGTATGATCAGTAGGAATAAGTGAATCTCTTAAGGCATAAGCCCCTGCTCCTATAAGGGTAATAAAAATTAAGATAGGTATAATTATAACCCAAATATTCTTTTTTTTCTTTTTTTTTCGTTCCAACTTTTCCTCCAAAATTGTTGTTTAGTCACGCCCAAATAAATCTCTCGTATAAACTTTAATTTTAACATCCTCAAGTTCTTTAGTATAACGATTTGAAACAATCACATCAGAAATCGTTTTAAACTCATCCAGATTATGAACTACCCGAGAATTGTAGAAATGAGTATCTTTTAGTGTTGGCTCATAGACAACTACTTCAATTCCCTTGCCTTTAATTCGTTTCATAATTCCTTGAATTGAACTTGATCTAAAATTATCAGAATTTGACTTCATAGTCAAGCGGTAGATACCCACCACTTTAGGAGAACGTTTAATGATCATATCTGCAATATGATCTTTTCTTGTCCTATTTGATTCAACGACAGCCTCAATTAATTTCTCAGGAACTTGGTCATAGTTAGCCAAAAGCTGTTTGGTATCTTTCGGTAGGCAATAACCCCCATAACCAAATGAAGGATTATTATAGTGTGTTCCGATTCGTGGATCTAACCCAACCCCATCAATAATTTGTTTTGTATCTAAACCACGAACTTCAGCATAGGTGTCTAATTCATTAAAATAAGCTACGCGTAAAGCCAAATATGTATTTGAAAAGAGCTTAATGGCTTCTGCTTCAGTAGGATTTGTAAAAAGAATTGGGATATCTTTCTCAACAGCTCCCTCTAATAATAGCTCAGCAAATTGAGAGGCACGCTCAGATTGCTCCCCCACAACAATGCGAGATGGATGAAGATTGTCATACAATGCTCGACCTTCTCGTAAAAATTCTGGTGAAAAGATAATGTTATCAATATTATATTTAGCACGCATTTTTTCCACAAAACCAACTGGAATAGTTGATTTTATAACAATCGTAGCATTCGGACTAAATTCCAAGACTTCTTTAATTACTGCTTCTACAGAATCTGTATTAAAATAATTCTTGACATCATCATAATTTGTTGGTGTAGCTATGATAACAAAATCACTATCTTTTATAGCTAAACTTTTATCTGTCGTAGCAAACAGATTCAAATTTTTACTTGCTAAAAATCCCTCTATTTCCTTGTCAGCAATAGGCGATTTTTTAGAATTAATCCGATCTACTTTCGACTCAACAATGTCCAAAGCAATGACTTCATGATGTTGTGCTAAAAGTACTGAAATAGACAGACCCACGTATCCTGTACCAACGACTGAGATTTTCTTTTTTTTACTCAAAATAAATTATTACCTCCTGTTTTTAGATTAAATCAAGTACAACCTAAAATCCATACCTTCCAATTGTATTATTCTTTCTTATAAATATTTTAAATATAATTTTTTTACCATTATCCATAAGTCTGTTTTTAGTATAATATTAAAAAATAAATAAGTGATACAACCTATAAAAATTTGTAAAAATAATTGAAGGAAAGACATTCCAAATTTTATATTAATAAAAAGTACTATATCAAACATCAAAAAACCTGATAAAAAATATTTCCAAGATCCTTTAAATAGTAACTTGAAACTAAAAGTTTTAATAACTAACAAAAATTGGGTTAAAAAAACTAAAAATTCAGCGACAACGGATCCTATTGTAGCTCCTAGAACACCCATTGTCGGAATTAGTAAGATATTAATAATAACACAAGAAATTGCGCCTACCAATGCAGAAAAAATATATTCTTTCATTTTATTCATAGGAAGTAAGTATTGAAAACCTATAACTGTACTCCATGTTAAAAAAAGAATAATTGGCGACTCAATAATTAATATTACACCTACTTTTGAAAAATTTGAACCAAAAAAGAAAGGTGCAAAATTTAGTGCTATAGCGGCTAATCCAAAGCTAAGCGGAACTGCAATAGATGTTGATACTTTAAAACTAATTTCAACTTTTTTTTTAACTGCTTCAATATTTCCTCTTGATAATAAGTTTGTTACATTTGGAAGCATCACTATGCTGAGTGAGGTGATGACAGTAAGTGTCATTCTCACAATAGTATCAGATTGAGCAAAGAAACCTGCATTTGTTACAGAATCCAGTGATCCAATCATTATTTTATTTGCTATGAGGTAAAATTGAGAAATTAGAGATGGTAAAAATAATAGTAGGCTTGACTTGAAATGTTTTTTTAACTGCATATTTTTAAATATTGGAGGATATATTTCATTTTTTAAATATCCCCAAAGTGATAAATTACCGAAAAGAGTTCCGAGAGACATCAAACTAATATATAATAGTAAATCAGATTTTGTATTAACAAATAAAAAAATTAAAATAACAGTGGTTAATTTGACAAGTAAATTTCTTATTACTATAATTTTAAAATTTTCTCTGCCTTGAAAATACCATGAAATATCAAATAAAGAAGCAAATATCAAAATAGATTGTATAATATAAATCATTTTATATTGTTCTGTATAGGTTATAAACAAAATATAAATAATAAATATAATGAATGCAACTCCCCAAGTAACAAAATTAATACCCCAAAAAACTTGACTTCTTTGTTTTTTATCATTTTGATAAAATGCAATTTCACGATTCCCATAAATATAATTACCTAACAACGCAAATAAAACAAAATACTGTACTACAGAACCTGTGAATGAATAAATTCCCACACCTTTCGGTCCTAGAACTCTTGTTATATAAGGCGCTGTAATTAGTGGTAATAATATTATTATCATTTGATAACTACTGTTCCAAAAAAAATTTTTTATTATTCTCATTAATCCATACCTTTGATTTTTTTTAAAGCATTAAAAACTACTTTATCAGGTGCTAAGAACATACGATAATATTCATTATTTTTATTCATCATAGATTTCATATATTTTTTATTAGATAATATTTTATTAACTTGATCAACTAATTCATCTGGGGATTCAAATTCTAGATAATTGTCTCCTTTATTAAAGTTCCCGTTTACTTCATAAATCATTTTTTCAGTAATAATTGCCTTACCTTGTGAAACATATTCCCCTAGTTTCCAACCATTTGAAAAATGTAAGCCAATTGTTGTTATACAAATAGAACATTCCTTCATTAGTTTAATATATTTTGACTTTTTTGTGTATTTTTTATTTATCACACAATCTGGATAACATTTCTTAGCCAAAGAGGACTCTTGAAACCCCGCAATAACTCTATCTCCAAAATTTTTTTTAAGACTCCTAATACACTCTGCTCTAAAATTGTTTATTTCTTTCTCATTTTCCCAACATCTTGTAAGAAAAAGTATTTTTATATCTTTAGTAATTTTATTGGATTTTTGAAATTTTTTTATATCAACACGTTTTCCTCTAATATATCTTTTATAACTCTCAAGTGTTCTATTAAATTGAATTTTTGTTAGTGGATTTCCTTTGATTGATACAAAATAATTAAAAGAAAGAGGAAAAATTTTCTCTTTTTCATATAAATTTTTATTTTTTTCAATACTAAAGCTTCTTTTAAAGTAATAATCCACCCGTTTGATATAATTATTAAATTTATTTATATCGAAATTATAACCATCATTCATATCAAATGCGATATGAATTTCATCATTTATTGTTACATCTAAAACTAATGGATTAAAAAATGCGTCAGATCCTTCTACACAATTAATGATAGTTAAATTATCTATTATATTTTTTTGTTTTAATAATATGAATCCTGTAATTATCTGAGAAAGGTGAGGTGCATAGGAATAATATTTAATTTCACACTTCATTTCATCCTCCAAATTTCTACTTTACTATAAAATATAGGAATGAATTCCAGACATTCTATTTCTAATATTTATTCTTTCCAAACAATGTTTTTCTTTAAAACTTTTGCTGGACTCCCGCCAATCAATGATTTCTCTTGATGTAAACTATTGATTTTAGATAGAACTAACGATTCGGTAGCAACTACACACCCATCCTTTAATTGAACGCCTTGCAATATTTTACAATCGGAAGCTATCCATACATGTTTACCAATTAATATAGGTGATATACTAACTTTTTTGTTAATATAATGACCCCCAGTATCTCTAAATTCACAATTATAACCGATCAAAACATCCTTAGAGAATTCTATTCTATCTGAGCTTATAACATGTAAGTCATGATTTGCAAAAAAATTTTCCCCAAAAATAACCTCTCCTCCAAAAGATGAAACATAACATCCTCTAAGGATCTTTGCATTCCCTTTAAATTCCATGTTATTTTCAATTCTTAAATATGAACTTTTCCTATGGGGGATGTAGTAACCCTCCATCCCTCCAATTTGTACACCAAATCGTGTCGTTTCTTTTGCAACTTTTATTTTTCCTCCCTTCTTAATTTGAATACGTACACTATAGTCAATTAGTATAGGTAGCTTTATTGCAGTTTTAAAGGGTAAGTATTTTAAATTAAAATAAATTGTCTTAGCTATCGTTAATATCCAGCTGAACTTCAAATATTTAATATATTTTCTCATTTTATCCTTTCAAAAGTAATTTTTTCTCTTTTTTCGTATACAATTGCACAAACTAAGGAAAATGCAATATTGTTCATGTATATATCGGGATACAGACTAAATATCCCTAAAATTCCTAACAGCAAAAAATAAAATACTTCTTTGTGTCTTTCCCAAGCTTTAATAAGAATCGAAACATATATTATAATAAGAAAAATAAGAAAAAAATATCCGTAATAAAATAATATTCCAAATATACCATTATCAGCTGGATAAATTCCTTTATCATATTGGCTCATAAAAAAAGATTGACCCCAATTTATATTTACGTATCCTGCTCCAAAAACCTTATGAATCCAGTCAATATTAATTTGCCGTAGAAAAAACTCTCTTCCTATTTCTCTAATCTGAGAAGTATCATCAGTTATATTAATATTATTTCCAGTAATCAAACTAAGTATTTCTTTTCCAATTGTCGTAAATAGAGAGATAACAATACCGAGTGTAGCAACTCCCAACAAACTGTATTTCCGATAATTTCTTTGCGATGTTAGAATTAAAAAAATAGTAACTAAAATAAGTGCCAATACAGCCATACGAGACTTAGTAATTAAAAATTGTATTAAAATAGGTGTAATAATAAAGAAGATACTTTTAAAGTTGATTTTTTTTCTTTCAATTATTCTAACTAAATGTACAAAATATGAAATCATTATAAAACTGATTGTCACATATAAACGAACATTATCATATCTCTCTTTCGTTAATACATGCAATATTGTTATATGATCTCCTATAAAGTACTGAATAAAAATGAGAAAAATATATACTATGTTTAATTTATCCAGTAATTTATAAATATCATTTGAATTTACCTTTTTTGTTCCTATGATCTTTTTAATAGGGAAGAACATTAAAATACTCATTACCCAAGATCGTTGTGCAATAATCCCCATCCACAAAGGCTGTAAATAATCAAAATTTGCCATTATTGAAGAAGTAAAAACAAAAACTATAGGCATAATAAACAAAATATCTGATTTTTGTATTGTCGTATTATTACCAGAAAACATAACAAAAACAAAAAATGTTATTTCTAAAATTAAAGAAATAGAATCAGTAAATAATGATGAGCTAAACAGATAAAAACCTTGAAGATTGAAAAAAATAATCAATCCAAGAAACATTGTATAATAATTTATAATAATTTTATTTTTCATAGGTTATTAATTTTTTTAAGTAAGCCAAGAAAAGAAACACTTTATTACTAACTTCAGCCAAAAACAGTGATCTTAGTTTTTTTCCATTGTAATATTTTTCTAATAAATACTTACTCGATTTGTATGAGGGTTCACTTGAAATAATTTTATTTTTTAACGGAATCTTCTTTCTCTTATCTATGGGGTGGAGATGGAGGTAAAATTCATTTTTTATAATTGCTTCTTTAAATCCTCTTTTTTTTATATTAATTCCAAGTATATTTTCTTCATTATACAAGAATGTGCCCTCATCAAGATAGTTAATACTTTCCAAAATAAATGATTTTGCTATGAAAAATGCCCCGGATACACATTCTACCTCCATCACATTAGACGAAATTTTTTTTGTATTTTTCACTTCCTTTTTATTCTTAAAAAAAAGTGAATGCTGAGTTACTATATTTCTTGAGGTTGGTATATCCCAATAGTTGGTTACCTTTGCATTGTTCCATTCCATTTCACCACTAAGTAAAACGATGTCTTTATGAATACTAAAAGCAGTAAGTATTTTTTCTAAAAGATTATATGGAATCAACACGTCCGGATTAATTATCCCAATATATTCCACATTTAGAGTACCTATTGCGTATTTTATTCCAATATTATTGCCAGCTGCATACCCTCTATTTTCTTCAGAAGGCAACAGAATAATTTTTTTTTTAGATTTAAATTGTTTACTTATTCTTTCTTGTGAGTCATCGCTAGAAAAATTATCCACTATTATTATCCAAAAATTTTTATTAAAGCTTAATAGTCGTTCTACACATCTAATCGTATCATCCGCCGAATTATAATTTAATACAACAAAAGCTAGGTTATTCAAATTCACCTCCTACAGAAACATAAATTGTTTCAAGTCTATCTACAGTCTGAGAAATATCAAAATTAGTTATTACGTAATTTCTGATTTCAGATGATTTCTCTTTTATATGATTGATATTTTTAATAGCATATAATATATTTTCTACTAAACTATCTAAATCTCCAGTTTTAAACAAAAGTCCTCTTGCATTATTACCAATCACCTCAGATGGGCCTTCAATATTACTTGCTATTACGGGAACACCCATAGCCATTGCTTCAACAAGAGACAGCCCAAATCCTTCAGTTCTAGATGGAAGAACAAATAAATCTAAATCATCCAAAAACTTTGGTATATCAAGTACATTCCCACAAAATTTTATATTTTCGTCTAGATTATGTTTTTTAACAAGTCCTTTGAGTATTTCAAATTCTTTTTGCTGATCGTTGGAAACCATACCAGCAAATCTACATTCAATATTTGGATAAACTTTTTTTACCTTTGCAATAGCCATGATGAGTAGGTCCTGTCTTTTTTGACAAGGATTTATTCGAGCCACATTACCAATTATAAATTTCGAAGAACTCTTGGCTTGGTAACATGGACTATATTTTTTTATTTTAATACCATTATAAATAACTTCTATTTTGTTTTTGTTAGCACCATGTAAAACCATGTCATTTCTAACTGAATTTGAGATTGCAATAAACTTATGAATTTGTATATTTCTAAAATAAACTTTATGCAGTGTCATCTTACGATACCCCATTGTATCATGAATTGTTTGAATGATCTTAACTTTCGGGAAGAGAAAAGGCTTTAATAATAATAAGTCCGGTGCAGTAGGATTATTACAATGAACGATTTTTATCTTCTTATCTTTTATATATTCGCTCACTTTTTTTATCGTAACCAATTTATTACCACTAGCTTCTCTTCTGTTCTGTTTAATTACTACGACTTTTTCATCTAATTTACTTAGAACTTCCTCATCATAATGTTCATTTACTATATATAGATGAACATTATGTTTTCTATTTACTAATTCATTACAAATATCGACTGTTAGGTGTTCTGTACCACCAGATAGCATTGAAAAAGTTAAAAATAAAATATTCATTCACTTATCCTATCTTATTTAAAAATATTTTTATAATGATAATTAAATAATTTTTCAAAAATAAATCTAATAATTTGTTATAAAATATTTAATTTATACCTATTAAAATATCGTTAAAATAATTTGCTTATTTCACTAAAATAATTTTTTTCTGAAAATTTAATTTCAGCTATTTTTCTTGAATTATGACTCATTTTAGTCCAACTGATTTCGTCGATTTCACATAGGATATTTAACTTACTAGTTAGATCGGTCAAATCTGAAGAAATAATAAATCCATTTTTAAAAGGAATAACAGCTTCTTTTATATCCCCAACATCTGTAGCGAGAACTGGCAAACCATAGCTGATTGCTTCAAGTATCGCCATGGGTAGTCCCTCATTTTGTGAAGGCAATATTAAAAAGCGGCTTCTCCGTATAAGATCAATCTTTTCTTTATTATCAATCCATCCATGAAAGATAATTCTTTCGTTAAGGCCTAAATTTATTACTTTCTTTCTTAAATCTTTGTAATCTCTTCCATGTCCCGCTATATTTAGGATTACATTTGTATTATTTATACTTTTAAATGCTTCTATTAACTTATCAACATTTTTACGTTTGATTAAAACTCCTAGATATAGAAAACTTATTTCACTGTTCCAGTGTATTATCTCTTTAGGAATTTCAACAGAATTCATAATAATTTTAGTTTTAATTCTAGAATCAATTTTTTTTATTTTTTTATCCCACTCATTTCCAAGAACAATAACATACCTTGATAATAAAAGAAACTTCCTTATAATTTTCTGATTACTCAGACTGCAATTATCATACCATTCTTTAAATTCTGAACCATGTAAATGAATTATGATTTCGACTTTAAAAATTTTAGCCAACAGACTAACTAGCCATGCTCTATAAAAACTTCCTTTATATGACATATGTATATATAACACAGTTGGTCGATTAAAAATAAGTTGTACCAATATGCTGAAAATACTTTTCATAAAAAAAATTAATTGAACAATTAAATTACTGTCAATATATGTAGGAATAAATTTTAACTTTACTTTTGATTCGTCCCACTCAAACTCTAGAAACCGTACAATAACAGTAGAAATCCCCCCTTTAACTCTGGGATGATTCCCAATCATTAATACTTTTTTCATAAACCCCTCACATATTTTTCAATTGATTCTATATACACTTTTGAATTTGAACGGTATTGTTCATAAAATTTTATATTAATATTAGTTAATGCATCTTTTAAATTTGACACATTTATGCACGGTTCAATTAACTTAAGTTCCGCAAACTGTTTTACTATTTCTATTTGATGATCATCGACATGTTCACCAAATTTTTTTAGTCTAGAAACTGCTATGACTTTTTTCCCTTTTTTTATAGATTCAATAATAGCTCCTGTTCCTCCATGTGTTATTACTATACTAGAGGTAGATATTTTTTTTTGAAACTCTTTTCTATCTAAAAAATTTTTGTAGAAAAAATTATTTGGTTTATAAGTACTTACTCCTATTTGTGCAAATACTTCTTCTTTAATATAATCCTCTTCAATCAACTGGTCAATTTCCTTAAGAAGCCTATTAAATTGAAATTTTTGGGATCCTAAAATAATAAATATCATTCAGTATATGCCTCCTAAAAATATTGCTTCTGGATAGAATTTTTTCATGGTCTCCCATTGAACATAAAAAACATCGGCATATTTATATAAAAATTTACCTGTCAAGGTAGGTGAATTAATTTTTGCGAATGACTCAATAAAAATCAATTTTGCACCAAATAATTTTGAAACTAAACACATAGGAATCATTGAAAGAGCTCCTGTACATATTATAACATCTGGTTTTTTTCTTAGGATTATAAAGAAGGAAATAATAAAATTAATAATCAAGTAAATAAAAAAAAGTATTTGTTTTCTATTTACTTGACACATATACTCAATATTAATATCAGAGTAAACTTTATAATCAGTCTTTTCAGTAACAATAAAACTTCGAGGATATTTTTTCATTAAGGGCTTTAACATCATGAGCTGTTCAAAATGTCCTCCAGAGGATGAGGCAAAACAAATTATTTTATCTTTATATTTCATCAATATGCGTCCGATCCGTAAATACTTTGTGCAATTGTAAGTATGAGAAGCTTGATATCGTTCTTGGTGCTGTGATATTGGAGATAATAGAGTTCTAAATCTGCTCGTTGAGGAAAAAGAACTTTACTTCGACCATGTGTCGTCCAATAACCAGTGATTCCTGGTTTACATATCAGTAAGTAAGGGAGGCGTTTCCCATATTCTTTCGCTTCAAAAAGCAGAATTGGTCTTGGACCAACTAATGCCATATCCCCTTTAAGAACATTGATAAATTGTGGCAGTTCATCAATTGAGTGTCGTCTTATAAATGATCCAATCTTCGTTACCCGTGGATCGTTTTCTAGCTTATTGCCGTTGGCATGGTAAGCAGCTTTAACATCCGGATTAAGTTCTAGATACTGCTCGGCATTAAGAATCATTGTTCTAAATTTTAAAATATAAAAAATTTTACCGTTTTTTCCATACCGTTTTTGTTTATAGAACATTGGCCCTTGATATTTTTTTGAGCTCATTTTGTAAGGGACATAAAGCAATGCAGCCGCAATAAGAAAGAAAATTGAGCCCACTAATCCCCCTAAAATATCAATCCCTCTTTTTATAATTAGCTCTCTATAAGAAAAATTTTTTAATACTACTAATTTGTGTTCTTCCGATTCAGGTGATGAGGCATCCTCAAAAACTTCCATTATTTACTCCATTTAAACTCTTTAAAATAATCCTAAAAATTTCTTTGTTTTGATCTTTGTTGGTTTTTCTTGATAAAAACTTTCATTTAAAATCACTGACTCTGCATTATTTTGAAACATTCGTGATACACCAGAACCATAAATTTCTTCAATAATTTCAAAAGCTTCCTTCATCTTAAATGCACGTGACGTAACATTATGCGCATCTGATGCAACAAAATGCGTCAGATGGTTTTCTATCATTTTAAATGACAGCTTTTGTATTTTTTTACCAAAATGACCAGTGACACTCGAAGCTGTTATCTGACTTAGTACTCCTTGTTCAACAAAATCAAATAATATATCTGGGTTCTCAATGATTCCACTATTACGTTCAGGGTGAACCAAAATAGGTTGAAGTCCCTCCAATTGAATATTATAAAAAAGTTCTTTAGCATAAGCTGGCACATGATTTGATGGAAATTCAATCAATATATAACTTGAAGTGCCCGCTGCTGTCAGTAACTTTCCTTCAGAAAATTCTTTTAATAAATCACCATATATTCTCACCTCTTGTCCGGGTAAAACTTCAATTGGTAATTGATGTTCGTCAATGATATTTTGGACTTCCTTAACTTTTTTCAAAATAAGGGGTGATTCATTATTAAATTGAGGATTATGATGAGGAGTGGCAGTGATGGTTGTTATCCCTTCATCAATTGCTGATTTCAGCATTGTCAAAGTATCTCCAGAAGTTTTAGCCCCATCATCTATCCCCGGTAAAATATGGCAATGAATATCAATCATTTTCTCTCCTATCCTACGAATTTCGTTCTTTTATTTGATTCAAGTTTATTCCAATTATTCTACTCCGTAGTAGTAATACGATGGTGACTCAGAAGAGTCTACCCCATGCAAAACAACCCCTAAAATATTTGCATTAACTTGTTCAAGCATTTTTTTTGTTTTTGCTAAACTCTCTTTTTTTGTTTCATAGGCACGTACAACAATAACTGCTCCTCCTACATAACTACTCAAAATTTGAGCATCAGTAACTGCAGAGAGAGGCGGAGTATCAATCAAAACAACATCAAAGAAATCGGACACAGAGTCAATCAAGTTCTTCATTGCACTAGATGCTAATAATTCCGATGGGTTGGGTGGAATTGGACCAGAGGTAATTATTGTAAGATTTTCAGAAAGTCTTGTCCCTTGTATGGCATCTTCAATCGAAGATTGATGCATTAAAATATTAGTTAAGCCTACTCTATTTTGTACTTTAAAAGTAATGTTAACAGTCGGTTTACGAAGATCGCCATCAATTAAAAGTACTTTTTTACCTTGTTGTGCAAAAGCAACAGCTAGATTAGCACTTGCGGTTGATTTACCTGCAGCTGCTTCTGAAGATGTTACTAGAAAGCTTTTAATCCCTTGATCCGCCATTTTAAAATCAATAGTCGTACGAATCGTACGATATTGTTCAGAAATGGGTGATTGAGGGTTGACACTAGTAATAATATAACGATTGTTGTCTATGCTTCTTTTATTTTTAGCCATCCTGAACTCCTATCTTTTATTCCTTTTTGATGTCCTATTTACTCCATGGTCGCTAGGCGAACTTGACTTAGTTCCCGATTGCGTACCATTTTTATTAGCAATTTTATTAAAATCACTCATTTGAGCATAAGTTGTTACACCAAGAACCGTGAGCCCCAGAGCTTCAATATCTTCTTCTTTATTAATTTTGTTATCAAACAATTCCTTCAATAAAGCAATGGCTAAACCTAAAACTAGTCCGGCTATCACAGATATCGCTAAATACAATTTAGGTTTAGGACTAATTGGTGTTGTTTGAGCTTTTGCTTTGGATAGAATATTAACGTTAGTAACATTCAATAGTTTTGGTGCGTCTGAACTAAATATTTTAGCAGTCTCGTCTGCAATCTTTTGTGCAATGTAAGGATTAGAATATTTAACAGTAAGCGTAATAACTTGTGAATTTGTTTGATTTGCTGCTGTAACTTGTTTTTGGAAAGAGTCATCAGATAGATTTAAATTACTTTGAACTTTATCTAAAATGACTGGACTAACAATAACTTGGTTAATTGTGTTCGCCATTTGAATATTCCCGGTCACTTGTCCAGCGTAGGCTGCTGAATTATCCGAATTTGGTAGTTTAACGACAAGTTGAGTTGAGGCTGTGTAAACTGGGGAGGCTATAAAAAATGTGTAGATGCTCCCTAATATTGTGACTATTAAAGCACTAAATAATATTAAACCTAACCTTTTGCGAATAATTTTAAAAATCCCTCTTAAATCAATCGTTTGTTCCTGTGTTTCCTGCATTTCTTCTCCAATATTTAATAATTGTTATTTATAACTTAATTAGTTTGCTGTAAAATATTTAGTAATATAATCTAGCCAAACCTTATTCCCCGAAGCATTTAATGTTCTATATACTCCATCATCAGAAAACAGCCCCTTCATTTCATCAGAATTTTTGTCTGGGTAACTAGCCCAATAGTCTATATAGGGATATTTTGTAGATAAAGATTGTTTAAATTGTTCTTCTTGTACGGGGTATACAACACCACCATAAATCGGTGGAGAGGGTTGAACTATCACCTCTGCTCCTGTACTAGCCAAATTTGTTATAAGTTGCTCATTACTAGTCCGTGAGGCTGTTGCTTCAATGTTTTGGTTATCATTAAAAAGTGGAGCTTCATATAAAACAACATCAGGGTTAGTCGCCAATACTTGATTTTGAACTTTTTCAGCCAATAATTGTTCACTTGTTTCGCCATTGTAGGTGATATTTTTGATGTTCCAAAACTTATTTCCATAATATTTTTGTAAGTTTTGTTGAAATTGTTCAGAAATAACTGAATCAGATTGCCAAATACAAGTTAAAGTAACTTCTTTATTTTTGGATGAAATATCATCTATTTTATTTTGAACTGATTTTGGTAAATTTTTATAATACTTTTTATAGGTAAGGTCTATCTGATTTTTTTCACTGCTATTCTTTACAACTTCTTTTCCTTTATCAGCTTTTGAAAGATTATTTATCCTAGAATTATAACTATAAAAACCTCCAATTATCAATGCTATAGATATCACTATAGTAATTACCAAAATTCCTTTTTTCATCATATTAATAAGAAAAACTCCCTAAATTTATTATTGTTATAACTCTATTTGATATTCTAAAAAAAGCCATTTTTGACAAATTATAAACATTTCTTTTTTCTATTCTTGAGTTAGAGTTTTAAAAAGATTAATTGCAGAACTGTCATTAGGCTGATCAATTATACCCATCAGATATTTTGGAGACACATTAAAATACTCTGATAGTCCTATTAATCTTGTCCCAGAAGGTTCTCCTCCCAACTTATAATTATTCAAAGAATTTCTAGGGTAACCCAATTCCCTTTCTATTTGATTTGCAGATTTACCACTTGATTCAACTAGTTCCTTTAGCCGATGATAAAATAAATCATTCATAAATATAACTCCTCTTTTTATTAAATTCTGTAAGAGAAACCCTAATTTTTCTGAAAAATTAAATCAAAACTTGCTTAAGTTAAACCATTTTGGTGTTTTTTTTAATTTTCTATACTATACTAGTATAGTATATGAAACAAAACCTGTTAATGCAAGTGAAAGTATGGGTTTCAAATCAAAAAAATCCAGTTCAATAGTCTTCATAATCAAAACTTATTATCTGTTCTTTTATATTGACATGCGCATTAATTCCAAACGGAATTATACATCTAGGTGTAGCATGACCAACATTAACATTATAAACAATAGATAAAGTTTTGTTTGAAATTTCATCTAAAATAATTGTTTTATATTCATCGTAATATGTTTCATTTTGAGGTTTTCCAACAAGTACTCCGGATATAACATCAAATAATCCAAATTCTTCTAGTCTCTTAATCATTTCTCTAAAAATGTCTGGGGTTGGTTTCTCTTCACTTGTTTCAATAAGTAAAATCTTGCCCTTCCATTCCTCTAAGCTAGGAAATAATTCGTATTTGTCACATAAACTAATTGTATCTTCAT